>JAOPZL010000226.1 GCA_025964175.1 Solirubrobacterales bacterium | reverse complement strand
CGATCTCGCGCTGCGCGCTCACCCGGTCCAGCGCCAGCAGGTTGGGGTGGGTGATCGTGTGGGCCTCGAAGGAGAAGGCCGACGCCCGGTCGAGGCGCGTCACGTCGCTCCAGCGCAGCATCGGGGGCGGCTTGCGGTACCAGCTCGGCGTCGCGGTGCCGTCGATCAGGCCGGTCGCGACGAAGACGCTTGCGCGGAAGCCGCAGTGCTCCAGCACGGGAAGGGCCTGGTCGGCGATGTCCCGGTAGCCGTCGTCGAAGCTCAACGCGACCACGCCGTCCGTCGGCTCGCCGCGCCCGAGCAGCTCGGCGGCGGCCCGCACGTCGAGCACGCGGTAGCCGCCGCTGCGCAGGACGTCCATCTGTGCGCGGAAGTGGTCCGGGGGCACCGCGAGTGGGTCGCGGTCGTCGGCGACGCGATGGTAGAAGAGGATGCGCAGGCCGGCGGGGGCGTCGCGTCGGCCGAGCTGCCACGTGGCCGTGCGCGCGCGCGTGACCGCCGGTTTGACGGCCTGCACCCAGCTCGGGCCGAGCGTCAGATCCTCGGCGCTCTCGCGGTGACGGACATCGCGCATGCTCGCTCGTGACAACCCTATGCAAACGCGCGGGAGCGAGACTCGCCTCGATTCTGTCCGTGCCGAGTCTGACCATCGAGATCCACGATTCAATCGCCCCGGTAGCGCCAGACTGGGATGGCCTGGTCGATCGTGTCGGCGCGCCGCCCTTCATGCGCCCCGGTTGGTTCGCGGCCTGGTGGCCGGCGTTCGCCGGCGGCCGTCCGGTCGTGGTGACGGCACGGCGGGGCGACCGGCTCGTCGGGCTGATGGCGTTGCATCGGCGAGCCGGCGGGCTGAGCGCACCGACGAACGCCCACACCCCCGGCTTCGACGTGCTCGCCGAGGATGCGACGGCGGCCGGGGCGATCGCCGAGACGGTCGTGGGGCTGCCGTCGCGCGGATTGCGGCTGGACTACGTCTCGCTGGAGGACCGGGGCGTCGTCGCCATCGAGAAGGCGGCCGCCGCGAAGGCACACCGCGTCCTGCGGATGACGGTCCGGCGGTCGCCCTACCTGGCGTTCGCGGGGGGCGCGGAGGACGTCGACCGCCGGCTGAGCGCCAAGGTGGCGGGGAACTTGCGCCGGCTGGAGCGGCGGCTGAGCGCGCAGGGTCACACGGAGATCGAGGTGGCCGACGGACGCGATCGCCGGGAGGCGCTCCTCGAGGAGGGCTTCCGTCTGGAGGCCTCGGGCTGGAAGGCGCAGCGCGGCACGGCCATCCGGTCCTCCGAGACGACCCGGCGCTTCTACGCGGCGCTGGCGGTCTGGGCGGCCGAGCGCGGGCTTCTGCGACTGGCGTTCCTGCGACTGGATGGGCGCAGCGTGGCGTTCGAGCTCGCGCTCGAGGACGCGCACGCCTACTACTTCCTCAAGGGCGGCTATGACCCGGTGATGCGCCGGTTCGCACCGGGCAAGCTGCTGGCGCGGGCGATGGTCGCCCGCGCTGCCGCCATCGGCCTCGGCCGCTTCGAGTTCCTGGGGCTGGCGGAGCCGTGGAAACTCGAGTGGGCGCCGGAGTTCCACGAGCGAACGCTGCTGAGGGTCTTCCCGGCCACCACGTTTGGGAGCCTCGATCGCGCGGCACAGACGGCGTACCTGCGCTACGCGCGTCCGCTGGCCAAGCGGACCGTCGCACAGCTGCGATGAGCCCGGGGCCGCTCCTGCTGACGCTCCCCCCGCTGAGCCCGGCGGTCTGGACCCGTGGCCGCCGTGCCTCGCTCCCGTTCCCGCTGGAGGAGCCCGGATGCCGGCTCTATGCTCGTGCCCGACACGCGCTTTGGCAGGGCGTCCGGACGCTCGGAATCGAGCCGGGGGAGGAGGTGCTCGTGCCCGCCTACCACCACGGGTCCGAGGTCGAGGCGCTGCGCCGCGCCGGTCTGCGCTGCGCGTTCTACGACGTCGGGGACGGCCTGAAGCCCGACGTCGACGAGCTCGAGGCGGCGCTCGGCGGCCGGACGCGTGCGTTGCAGATCACCCACTACCTGGGCTTCCCCCAGGACGCCGATCGCTGGCGGCGCTGGTGTGACCGCCACGGCCTGTGGCTCATCGAGGACGCCGCGCAGGCGTGGCTCGCGGCCGTCGGGGATCGTCCGGTCGGCGCCCACGGGGACCTCGCGATCTTCTGCCTGTACAAGACGTTCGGACTGCCCGACGGTGCCGCGGTCGTCTGCGGGCGAGGGGCGGTCGAGCCCAGCGGACGGCCCAAGTCGGAGGCGCTGCGACTCGGCCTCGAGCACGTCGCCTGGCTCGGCGGCCGGTCCACGGCCTTCGGCCGCGTCCTTGGTGCCCTGTACCGGCCGGCCGCCTACGACGCGGCGGCCGACCAGGCGCTCGGCACGCCGCGGCCCGCCTCGCGCGCCACGCGCCTCGTGCTGCCCCGCATCGCGGACCCCGGTGCCGCGCAGCGCCGGCGGGCGAACTACGCCTTCCTCCTGGAACGGCTCCGCCACGTCGTCCAACCCGCCTTCGCGACGCTGCCTCCCGGAGCCTGTCCATTCGCCTTCCCGATCGCCGTGGCCGACAAGTCGGGGCTCCTGCGCAGCCTGCGCGCAGCCGGGATCCGGGCCACCGACCTGTGGTCCGTGCCGCATCCCACGTTGCCCGCCGATGACTTCCCACGGGCCTCCGCGTTGCGCCGCAGCATCGTCGCGCTGCCCGTGCACCAGGAGTTGCGCGGCGAGGACCTCGAGCGCATCGTGGCCGTCGTGCGCCAGGAGTGCGGCGACTCGAGCGCCCGACAGGCGCCCTCGCCGGGGCGCCCCGCGGGTGGTCGTCGGCGCCGCGGG
>JAOPZL010000218.1 GCA_025964175.1 Solirubrobacterales bacterium | reverse complement strand
CGAGCATTTCCGGTGGCCTTGGCATGGGGGAAACACCTCTTCCCATTCCGAACAGAGCAGTTAAGCCCCATAGCGCCGATGGTACTTGGCCTGCAAGGGCCCGGGAGAGTAGGACGCCGCCGGTTTAGATTACGAGAGCCGTCCCCGCAAGGGGGCGGCTTTTGTCGTTCCCGGGGCGGCGGTGGATCGGCGGTGATGCACCCAAGCGTCCGAAGCGGCAGGCGCTGCGTCCCTGTGCTGCTCTGCGCCACGTGGGTTGGCGGGAGTAGGGTCGGGCCTGTGGATCGGCAACGGCTGTTGGCCTATGTGATACCCGAGGCTCGGTTGGGCTCCGCGGTTGGGGCCGCTTCCCGTGGGGCCGTGGCGGTTGGGGCGTTGGCCGTCGGCGCCGTGGCGGTTGGTGCCTTGGCGATCGGGCGGCTGTCGGTGCGGCGCGCGGAGCTCGGGCGTGTCGAGATCGACGAGCTCGTCGTGCGGCGCCTGGTGGTGGAGGAGCTCGAGGTGGGCTCGGCAGCGGGAGCCGGCTCGGCGAGTGCTGAATCGCCCGCGCGCGTCGACCCGGCTGATGAGCCACCGCCTGTGGGCGGAGGCTGAGCCTGCGGGGGTCGTCGTCTGCGCGCCTCGAGGATGCGCTGCCGCTCGCGGCGGCTAGTGGGCTGCAGGCTGCGACTGGCGCGCGGTGAGCTTCGGGGTGACGCAGGGGTGGGGGCCCGGCGCGGCCGCACCGGGCCGGCGCGACCGGAGGACCGGTCGCAGCGGCTGACGGTGCGGGTGCGCGGGCGACCCGGCGGGACCGTGCGGACGGGAGATGGGCTCGGCGACGACGGCGGGTGCCGCGTCGACGGGCCCGTCCTCCAACATCAGGAAGGCACGGGCGAGGCCGAGGGCTCGACCGGCAGCGTTGCGCCATGGGGGCGCGGCCGCCGGGGAATCCGCACGGGGGGAGACGTCGGGCGCGGCGGGTCGGCTCGAAGCCTCCCAGCTGCCGGCC
The DNA here is from genome assembly GCA_025964175.1 of Solirubrobacterales bacterium. Taxonomy (GTDB): domain Bacteria; phylum Actinomycetota; class Thermoleophilia; order Solirubrobacterales; family Solirubrobacteraceae; genus Capillimicrobium. The sequence continues at coordinate 13,790 of JAOPZL010000218.1, read as the reverse complement.
TCCGGCCACGACGTCCCCGCAACCTGCGGGCTGTTCGGTGATGGGAACATGTGTTCGTGAATGTATGGGGATGATCGGACGGAACACACGTTCTGCATGGGATCTTGCAGCGCGATCCTGTCGCGTCCGCACAGAGCGGGGTAGACGAGGGTCAGATCGTGATCCACCTGCGCGTCGTCAGTCCACCGGAGCGTTCCGCGGCGGTCTACGAGCTGATGCTCGACGACCCCGCCGTGTGCAACGTCGTCCGCCTGCCCGGCGTCGCGCGGCGTCCCGACGGAGACCTGGTGATGGCCGACGTCGCGCGGGAGGACGCGTCCCTGCTGCTCTCCGATCTGCACGACCTCGGCATCGAGGAGCGCGGCGCGATCATGGTCGAGCACGTCGAGAGCGCCATGGGGCCGCAGGCCCGCCGGGCGAAGGAGAACGCCCGCGGCGAGGAGGCCGACGCGGTCGTCTGGGAGGAGGTCCAGGCGCGCACCTCCGAGGAGGCGCAGCTCTCGATCGGCTTCGTCGTCTTCATGATGCTGGCCGCCTGCATCGGGGCGGCGGGCCTCTTCACCGACAACCCGATCCTCATCGTCGGCGCGATGGTCGTCAGCCCCGACTTCGGCCCGCTGGCCGGCGTGTGCGTGGGTCTGGTCACCGGTCGCCGGACGCTTGCCCTGCGGTCGCTGCTGGCGATCGTCGCGGGCTTCGGTGCCGCATCGGCGACCGCGTTCCTGCTGTCGGTCGTCCTCCTGGTCACGGGCACCGTCGACGCCGACTACACGGTCGAGTCAAGTGGGCTGGCCCGGCTGATCGCCAGTCCCGACGCCTTCACCTTCATCGTGGCGTTCTGCGCCGGCGTGGCCGGCATGGTGTCGCTCACCACGGCCAAGTCCGGCGCGCTCATCGGCGTGTTCATCTCCGTCACGACGATCCCGGCCGCATCGGACATCGGCATCTCCGCCGCGACCGGTGATGCCGGGGCGTTCGGCGGCTCGCTCCTGCAGCTCGTCGCCAACATCTCCACGATCATCGCCGCGGGTGTGATCACGCTCGCGATCCAACGGCGTGCGTACGATCGCCGCCGCCGACGTCACGACGCGGCCCGCGGCAAAGGCGCGGGCGCGGGAACGGGCGCCGGGGAGGCGACGGCGGCGGACCGCGTCGCCTCCGGTGCCTCCTAGCGGGTGGACCCCAGCGAGGACCAGACCTCGAGCTTGGTCCGGATGCGGTTGACGACCTCGTCGGTGAACTCCGACGTGGTCGAGTGGCCGCCGAGGTCCGGCGTGCGGATGCCGGCGCCGACGGCCTCGAGGACCGCTTCGTACACGGCGCGCGACGCGGTCTCCGCGCCCTCCTCGCCGCTGCGGCCGGCGTACCCGAGGACCGCGCCGCAGGCCAGGATCATGGCCATCGGGTTGGCGACGTTCTTGCCCTGGAGCGCGGGGGCGGTGCCGTGTGGGGCCTCGGCCATCGCCACCTGGGTCTGCAGCTCCGCGTCGAACGCGAGCAGCACGGACTCCGAGCCGGCGATCGAGCCGAACATCGGCATGACCAGGTCGGAGAGGCAGTCGCCGTCGCGGTTGAGGGTCGGGATGACGAGCGGGCGATCGGCGGCGCCGCTGATGAGCCCCGCGTAGGTCGCATCGATCAGCACCGGCTCGTAGGCGACGTCGGGATGGCGGCCGGCGGCGGCGTCCATCTCCTCCTTCAGAATCCCCTCGTACACGGGGGAGACCGTCCACTTCGGGCCGCCGTACACCTTGCCGTGCATCTCGCGGGCGGTGCGGAACGCGTACTCGCTCGTCGCGGCGCAGACGCCGCGGGTGATGCGCTCGGTGCGCAGCGCGACCTCGTCCTCGGAGCCCTCGACGCCCTCGCGCCACTGCTTGGCGCCGTACGCGTCGCCGACGGCCATGCGCACGATCGAGATCGGGTGGTAGATCGAGCCGAACGGGTTGACGCCGGGGATGCGGCGGCCGGTTCGGATGATGACCTTGCCGTCGATGCCTTCGCGCAGGATGCGGTTGGGCGAGCCGACGTCGTCCTTGCCCTCCGGCGTCACCGTGGCGGCCTTCAAGCCGAAGCCGGAAGCGCGCATGGCCTCCGCCGCCTCGTGGACGATCTGGTTGTTGGTCTCCCGGCGCTTGGCCAGGGACAGGTCGAAGCGCTCGAGAGCCAGCTCGAGGCCGAGGAGGGAGGGATCGAGCACGCGCAGAGCCTGCTCGAGCAGCTCCTGCCCCGTCTCGTCGCCTTCCAGAACGGTGATCGTGAGCATCGGGAGGAGAGTCTAGGCGCCGCGCGCGCCAGCTATCTTCGGGCCGGTGAGCGAGACCAGCGACACCTGCACGTGGTGCGGCGTCGTCGTCGCCCAGGACGACGGCTTCCGTGCGGCCGAGCCCGAGCGCGACGGCCACGCGACGTTCTGTCGCCTCGAACACGTCGTGCCCTGGTTCATGCAGGGCGCGCGCTGGGAAGCGGGCGTCGAGCGCGTCGGCGAGGTGGTCGAGGGCGACGCCCTGACCGACTCCGACGCCTCGATGGCGCTCGGCCTGTGCGTCCACTGCGGCGCGACCCTCGGGCCCCGCCGGGTGCTGCTCGTGCGCCACCGCGCCCACCACCGCATCGGCGACGCGTTCTGCGGTCTCGAGCACCTGGCCGAGTGGGCCAAGCGCGGCGGCCGCTGGCAGGCGCGCTCCTAGTCGGCGAGTCGAGTCGGCGCGACGGCCGCGTTCAGGGCAGCACCGTTCGGGTCGGCCGCATCGGCCCCGGCACTGGCCACCACCACCAACGTCCGCCGCCGCGCGAACGTCGCCACCGCCGCGACCGAGGCCGCGGCGGCGCCGGCCAGCACCGCCACCCGCCACGAGGTCGCGTCGACGAGCGCGCCGCCCACCGCGTTGCCGGCCGCGATGCCGACCACGAGCGACGTCGTGATCCACGTGAACGCCTCCGTCACCGCGCCGCGAGGAGCCAGCGCGCCGGCCAGGAGGTTCTGCGCCGCGCTCAGCGGCGCGATCACGCAGCCGCTGAGCAGGGCCAGCGGCACGACCGCCCACAGTCCCGGCGCCACCGCCAGCACGGCGACGGAGAGCGGCAGCGCGCCGAGCAGGAGCAGGAGCCCCCGGTCGATCGAGCCGATCCGCTCGGCGTTGGCGCCGTACCAGAGGCCGGCGATCGACGATCCGATCGCCTGCAGCGCGATCAGCATCCCCGCGAGGCCGGCGATGCCCTGGTCGTTGCCGTAGCCGGCGAGCCCGATCTCGAGCGTCCCGAAGCAGCAGCCCATGCCCACCGCGCCGAGCAGCAGCGTCCGCAGCCCGGGGGAGGCGAGGGCGCCGAGCAGGTGCGGTGAGCGTCCCGGATCCGCGCGCCAGCGGCGCGACGGCGTCGTCGAGGCGAACCACAGCGTCCCGGCGTTGACGAGCACGAGCCCGACGATCAGCGGGACCTGGGGGCTGAAGAGCGCGACGAGGATCCCGGTCAGGAGCGGCCCGATGACGAACGCGACCTCGATGAGGATCGCGTCGAGCGCGTAGGCGGCGGTCGTCAGCTCGACGTCCGTGCCCAGCAGCTCGGGCCACAGCGGCCGCAGACAGCCGGTGACCGGCGGCAGCGCGCCGATCGCCACCGCGCACAACGCGAGCACCGGGCCCGGAGCGCCCGACAGCCCGAACACGAGCAGGGCGATCATGCCCGCGCTCGACACGACCAGCGCGACGAGCAGCACGGTCGTCTGGCCGCGGCGGTCGATCAGCCGGGCCATCCCGATCGCCAGCACCGCCGCGCTGCCCGCGTACGCGGCGGCGACCGCTCCGGCCGTGGCGTAGGAGCCGGTCGCGTGCTGCACGAAGAGCACGAGCGCGATCGCCGCGATCCCCAGCGGGATCCGCGCCAGCACCGACGCGCCCACGAGCGAGCGAACGTGCGGCGCGGCCAGGACGCGGCCGTACCGGCCCTCCATGGTGATCCCGGGCTCCGAGGGGACGACCCGACCGCGGCGCTAGGCCGGGGCGGCGGTGCCGTCGAGCTCGAGCTCGTCGGCGTGCGGCTCGAAGGCGGCGACGACGAAGCGGATGTGCTCGTCGAGGTCGACCCCGAGCTCCTCAGCCCCGTTGCGCACGTCGTCGCGGTTGACCGCGGCGGCGAAGCTCGGCTGCTTGAGCTTCTTCTTGACCGACTTGGGCGTCAGCCCGTGAAGCCCCTCGGGACGCACGGTCGCGCACGCGATGATGAAGCCGGAGAGCTCGTCGACGGCGAACAGCGTCTTCTCCATCCGGCTGTCGCGTGAGACGCCGAGGAAGTCGGCGTGCGAGGCGATCGCGCGCACGACGAGCGGGTCCTCGCCGCGCCCCTCCAGCTCGGCCATGATCGTCCTCGGATGGCCGTTGTCGGCGTCCATGTCGGGATGGCGCTCGTAGTCGGCGTCGTGCAGGAGACCGGTGACGCCCCACAGCTCCACGTCCTCGCCGAAATGCTCTGCGTAGGCCCGCATCGCGATCTCCACGCAGCGGCAATGACGCCGCAAAGAGGGAGATTCCACCCACTCGCCGAGCAGGGACCAGGCCTCGTCACGCGAAGTCTGCGGGGACATGGCTGTTACCCTAGCCGAGCGCTCTGCAGCGACTCTCTCGCAGACGCCTCCCACCATGCAGAAGTTCGTCATCGACGGTGGCGCCCGACTCTCCGGCACGGTCATCCCGGCTGGCAACAAGAACGGCGCCCTACCCATCCTCGCCGCGTCGGTCCTGACCACCGACGAGGTCGTCGTGCGCAACGTCCCGCGCATCCGCGACGTGGAGGAGATGCTCGAGATCCTGCGCGCGCTCGGCGTCAGCGTGCAGTGGCGCAGCGGCCACGAGGTCGCGCTGCAGGCCGACGGGGTCACCGCCGACAGCGTCGTCCCGCGTGCCCAGGCCGAGGCGATCCGCGCCTCCTTCCTGCTCGCCGGCCCGCTTCTGGCCCGCTTCGGCGGCGCGCGCATGCCCCCGCCGGGCGGCGACGTCATCGGCCGCCGCCGCCTCGATCCGCACCTGGACGCCTTCCGCGCGCTCGGGGCCGAGGTCACCTACGACCGCGACGTGGTCATCCACGCGCCGCGCGGCCTGCGCGCCGGCGACGTCTTCATGGACGAGCCGTCGGTGATGGCGACCGAGAACGCGCTGCTCGCCGCCGTCCGCGTGCCCGGCGCGACCGTGATCGGCAACGCCGCCTGCGAGCCGCACGTCCAGGACCTCGCGCGCATGCTCGTGAAGATGGGCGCGACCATCCACGGGATCGGCTCCAACGTGCTCACCGTCCACGGGACCGCCGACCTGCACGGGTGCACGCACGACGTCGCTCCCGACCACATCGAGATCGGCTCCTTCATGGCGCTGGCCGGCGTGACCGGCGGCGAGCTGCGCATCAAGGACGTCGTCGCCGACGACCTGCGGATGATCCGCCTCGTCTTCGAGCGCATCGGCCTGCGCAGCGAGCTCGACGGCGACGACATCCTCATCCCCGGTGACCAGAAGCTCGTGGCCAAGCGGGACATGGGCGAGTTCACCGCCCGCATCCAGGACGGTCCGTGGCCCGCGTTCCCGGCCGACCTCACGTCGATCGCGATCGCCCTCGCCACGCAGTCCGAGGGTCAGGTCCTGATCCACGAGTGGATGTTCGAGAACCGCATGATCTTCACCGACAAGCTGGTGAACATGGGCGCGAACATCATCCTGTGCGATCCGCATCGCGCGATCGTCTACGGACGCAGCCGTCTGCGTGGCGGTCGCCTCGAGTCCCCGGACATCCGCGCCGGCATGGCGATGCTGATCGCCGCGCTGTGCGCCGAGGGCCGCAGCGAGATCGGCAACATCCGCCAGATCGACCGTGGCTACGAGCGCATCGACGAGCGCCTGCGCGAGCTCGGTGCGCGGATCGAGCGCGTGGCGACCGAGCCCGTCGCGGTCTCCTGACCCGCCGCCGCGCGCTCGCAATACGCTCCGGTCGGCATGATCCATCCGATTCCCAGCGGGACGCGAGACGTCCTGCCCGACGAGATGCGCGAGCTGCGCGCGATCGAGGACGCGCTGCGCGCCACGTTCGACGCCGCCGGCTACGGCGAGGTCGCCACGCCGGCGCTCGAGTACGAGTCGGTCCTGGCCCGCGGCGAGTCGATGCCGCCGGCCTACCGCGTCGCCGACGACCACGGCAACGTGCTCGCGCTGCGCACCGACATGACCGTGCCGATCGCGCGCGTCGCCTCGACCCGCTACGCGTCCGCCGAACCGCCGCTGCGCTTCTGCTACGTCGCCAACGCCTACCGCCAGGTGCGCCCCCACCGCGGCCAGATGCGCGAGTTCCTGCAGGCCGGGGTGGAGCTGATCGGCTCGCCCGCGCCGCAGGGGACGGCCGAGGTGCTCGGGGTCCTGAGCGCCGCGCTGGAGTCCGTCGGCCTGAAGGACTTCCGCATCGGGCTGGGCTCGGCGTCCATCGTCCCGGCGCTGCTGGATCAGGCGGGCGTCGGCGCCGAGGATCGCGAGAAGATCCTCTACGAGCTCGTCACCCGCGACTTCGTCGGCCTGGAGCGCGAGGTCAAGCGCCTCGGGCTGGACGAGCGGATCGCTCACGTGCCGCTGCTGCGCGGCGGCCCCGAGGTCCTCGACCAGCTGCCCGACGGGGCGCGCGGCCTGCTCGGCGACGTGCTCCAGATGCTCACCGACGACGTGCGCGACCGGGTCATCCTCGACCTCGGCCTGGCCCGTGACCTCGGCTACTACACGGGCGCGATCTTCGAGGTCTACGCCCCGGGGATCGGCTCCCCGCTGGGCGGCGGCGGCCGCTACGACGAGCTGCTCGGGCGCTTCGGGCGTCCCCTTCCCGCGGTCGGCTTCGCGCTGACCATCGACCGTCTGCACGAGGCACTGGCGCGATGAACCCCGGACTCGGACTCACGATCGCCGTCCCGCGCGGCGCGCTCATGAAGGGCACGCTCGAGCTGCTGGACGGCCTCGGCGTCGACACCAACGAGGTCCGCTCCAACGACCGCAAGCTGCTGTTCGAGGACGTCGGCATCGTCACGATGCGCCCGTCCGACGTGCCCACGTACGTCGAGGCCGGCGCGGCCGACATCGGCATCGTCGGCAAGGACGTGCTCATGGAGCAGGCCGGCCGCGACGTCTACGAGCTGCTCGACCTCGGGTTCGGCGGCTGCCTGATGGTCCTCGCCTCGCGCGCGGGCGACGACCCCGGTGCCGAGGCGCTGCGCCGGCTGGGGATCATGCGCGTGGCGACGAAGTACCCGCGCATCGCGACGCGCTACCTGGAGGACACCGGCCGCCAGGCCGAGATCGTCGAGGTCAAGGGCTCGGTCGAGCTCGCGCCGCTGACCGGTCTCGTCGACTCGATCGTCGACCTCACGGCGACCGGCACGACCCTGCGCGAGAACGGCCTCGTGGTACGCGAGGAGATCGCGCACTCGACCGCGCGGCTGATCGCCAACCCCGTCTCCCACAAGCTGCGCGCCCGCGAGATCGATCACGTGCTGGCGCAGCTGCGGACACGTCTGGAGCAGCCCGATGCGGGTTGAGCGCTTCGACGGCGGGCGGCCCGAGGAGGCCGCCGCGGCCGTTCGCGCCCTCGTCCCCGAGCCCGACTCCGTCGCCGCCGGCGTCGCGGCGATCGTCGCGCGCGTGCGCGCCGAGGGTGACGCCGCCGTCAGGGCGCTGACCCGCGAGCACGACACGCGCGGCGCCGATCCCAAGCCGCTGCGCGTCGCCGCCGAGGAGCTCGACGCGGCCGTGGCCGCGCTGCGCTCCGACGTGCGCGCCGGCCTGGAGGTCGGCATGGCGAACGTCGCCGCGGTGGCCGGCGCCTCGCTGGGCGACGACGCCGAGCTGCTCCTCCCGCAGGGACAGCGCGTCCTCGTGCGCGAGATCCCGGTGCGCCGCGCCGCGGTCTACGTGCCCGGCGGCCGTGCGCCCTACCCCTCGACCGTCGTCATGGGCGCCGCGACCGCGCGCGTCGCCGGCGTCGACGAGATCGTGGTCTGCTCGCCTCCCGGCCCGTCCGGCGACGTCCACCCGGTCATCCTCGGCGCCTGCGCGCTGTGCGGGGTCGACGAGGTGTACCGCATGGGCGGAGCGCAGTCGATCGCCGCGCTCGCCTACGGCACCCAGACGATCCCGCGCGTCGACGTGATCGTCGGCCCGGGCAACCTGTGGGTGCAGGAGGCGAAGGTCCAGGCGTCCGCGGCGGTCGGCATCGACGGCTTCGCCGGCCCATCGGACCTGCTGGTGGTCGCCGACGCCGGGGTCGACGCGACGATCGTCGCCCTGGACCTTCTGGCCCAGGCCGAGCACGGGCCGGGCTCGCTGGCCGTGCTCGTCTGCGACGACGCGGCGACGCTGGAGACGATCGTGGACCGCGCCGTCGCGCTGGCGGCGGAGCGCCCCCAGATCTCCTTCGCCCCGCTGGCCGCCGTCGCAGCCCACGACCTCGACGGCGCCATCGCGATCGCCAACGCCTTCGCTCCCGAGCACCTGCAGCTGATGGGAGCGCGCGCCGAGGCGCGCGCCGGGGCGATCTACGCCGCGGGCACGCTGCTCGTCGGAATCGGCAGCGGCACCGCGTTCACCGACTACGTCGCCGGCTCCAACCACGTGCTGCCCACCGGCGGCGCGGCGCGCTTCGCGTCCGGGCTGTCGGTGCGCCACTTCCGCCGGCGCATGACCGAGGTCCACGTCGACGGCGGTGCCGCCGCGCTCGCGCGGGCCGGCTCGCCGATCGCGCGCGCGGAGGGCTTCACCGTCCACGCGGAGTCGATGGAAGCCCGCAACAATGGGACGACCGCATGAGCACGCCGCGCACCGCATCGATCGACCGCAAGACCGGTGAGACGGAGATCCGCCTCGCCCTGACGCTGGACGGCACCGGCGCCGGCTCGCGCGTGACGGGGGTCGGCTTCTTCGACCACATGCTCGACCTGCTCGCCCGCCACGGCCGCCTCGACCTCGACGTCGTCGCGGACGGGGACCTGCAGACCGGGGCGCACCACACCGTCGAGGACACCGGGATCGTCTTCGGGCAGGCGCTGGACCAGGCCCTGGGCGACCGCGCCGGGATCCACCGCTACGGCCATGCCGTCGTGCCGATGGACGAGGCGCGCGCCAGCTGCGCGATCGACATCTCCGGCCGCCCGTTCCTCGTCTTCCACGCGCCCGAGCTGCCCGGCGGCGTGACCGGCGGCTTCGAGCACGAGCTCGCCGAGGAGTTCTTCCGCGCCGTGGCCAACCAGGCGAGGGTGTCCATCCACCTCACGGTCGAGGCCGGCGGCGGGGTGCACCACGTGATCGAGGCGCTCTTCAAGGCGTTCGCCCGCGCGCTTCGGGGCGCGGTCGCGATCGACCCGACCGAGACCGGCATCCCGTCGACGAAGGGCGTCCTTTGAGCGCGAAATACTCGTCCCAGTGGCTCGGAGCCCGGGCGCGAACTCGCCATGGGCTCGTTCCCGCGGCCGCGGAGGCACGGGCGTGAGCGCGAAGATCGCCATCGTCGACTACGGGATGGGCAACCGCCGCTCGGTCGAGAAGGCGCTGCAGCACGTCGGCGCGGTCGTCTCGATCACGCGCGACCCCGTGGAGCTGCGCGCGGCCGACGGCCTCCTGCTGCCCGGCGTCGGCGCGTTCCCGGCCGCGATGCGCACGCTGCGCGAGCTCGACCTCGAGGACGTGCTGCTGGGGTGCGCGCGCGGCGGCATGCCGTTCTTCGGCTCGTGCATGGGGATGCAGCTGCTGTTCGAATCCTCCGAGGAGCACGACGGGGCGACCGGCCTCGGCCTGCTGCGCGGCTCGGTGACGCGGCTGGACCCGCGCGGGCAGAAGCTGCCGCACATCGGGTGGAGCGAGGTGCGGTTTCGGGCGCCCACCGGCGAGTCACATCCGCTGCTGCACGGGCTCCCCGACCCCTCGACCTTCTACCACGTGCACTCCTACGCGCCGCGCCCGGCGGACGCCGAGGACGTGCTCGGAGTCAGCGACTACGGTGAGGAGTTCGCCTCCGTGGTCGCCCGCGACAACGTGTTCGGGGCCCAGTTCCACCCCGAGAAGTCCTCCACCCATGGCCTGGCGCTGCTGCGCAACTTCGCGCGCCTGTGCGATCGGGTGGCGGTGTAAAGAATGCGTTTCTATCCCGCGATCGACATCCTGGACGGCAAGGCCGTCCGCCTGACCAAGGGCGACTTCGACGCCCGCACGGTCTACGAGGACGACCCGCTCGACGCCGCACGCTCATGGGTGGCGCAGGGCGCCCGGTACCTGCACATCGTCGACCTGGACGGCGCGAAGGCGGGCAGCCCGCAGAACCTCCACCACCTGGAGCGGATCACCAGCGAGCTCGACGTGCCCATCCAGTACGGCGGCGGGCTGCGCGACCTCGGCGCGGTGCGTGACGCGCTGCGCGCCGGGGCCCAGCGGATCGTGCTCGGGACCGCCGCGTTCCGCGACATCGACTTCCTCGACGAGGCCGTGGCCGCGTGGGGCGACCGCGTGGTCGTCTCCGTCGACGTCCGCGGCGGCAAGGTCTCCGCGGCGGGGTGGCAGGAGACGACGCAGATGCCGGCCGACGACGCGATCCGCCGCCTGCAGGACCGCGGCGTGCGCCAGTTCGTCTACACGAACGTCGACAAGGACGGCATGCTCGAGGGCCTGGACCTCGAGGAGGTCGCCTGGATCGCCTCGATCGTGCGCGGCAAGTTCATCATCTCCGGGGGCGTCGGCTCGATCGACGACCTCATCGGGCTGAAGTCGCTGCGCCAGGTCAACCTCGGCGGCGTGATCGCCGGCAAGGCCCTGTACGAGAAGCGCTTCACGGTCCCCGAGGCGCTCGCCGTCCTGGACGGCTGAGCGCGGCCCGCGGCACGCTGTCGTGATCGTCGGGCTGGACGCCGGGCAGACGGGGATCCGGGCGGTTGCCGAGGGTGGCGCGCCCGGGCCGCAGGTCCTGGGCGTGCGCCGGATGGAGGGCGCGGTCGGGCCCGACGACGTCGCCGATGGGCTGATCGTGGCGCTGGAGACGGTGGCGGGCGACGAGCCGATCTCGGCCATCGGGATCGGCCTGTCGGGGTTCGAGCTGGCCAGCGACTGCGACCTCACGCGGATCGCGGCGCGCCTGCGGGCGGCCGCCGACGCGAGGATGGCCGCTTCTGTCGCGTCCGAGGACGCGATCGAACGTGGACGGGCGCGACCGTCGATCGCGATCGCCTCCGACGGCGTGACCTCGCTGCTCGGGGCGTTCGGCGGGCCGCGGCCGGGGGTCGTCGTGGCGGTGGGGACCGGGGTGGTGGTGCTCGGCCACGACGGGGACGGCGGCTGGGCGAAGGTCGACGGCTGGGGCTCGCTGCTCGGCGACGACGGGAGCGGCTTCTTCGTGGGCGCGGCGGGCTTGCGCGCGGCGCTGCGGGACTTCGACGGTCGCGTCGCGTCCGGATCGCGCGTGCTGCGCGCCGCGGCCGAGAAGCGGTGGGGCTCGATGGACGCGGTGCCCGGGGGCGTGCTGCGCGACGACGTCGCCACCTCGCGCATCGTGGCGAGCTTCGCTCCCGCGGTGGCGGACGCGGCGCTGGCCGGGGACGCCGTCGCGCGGTCGATCTGGGACGCCGCGGGAACCGGGTTGGCCGAGAGCGCGGCCGCGGCGTGCGCGCGGCTGTTCGCGGCCGGGACGGCGGTCGACGTCGCGCCGCTGGGCAACCTCTGGAACGCGGGTCCGCTGCTCGCGGATCCGTTCGAGCGCGCGCTCGTCGCGCGCTGGCCGGAGGCCCGGACCGTCACCGCGGCCGGGACGTCGCTGGGCGGCGCGATCGAGCTCGCGCGGCCCGACGGGCCGGCGGCGGTCAGCGGGCTGCTGTGGCGCGGGTGAGCGAGGGATGCCGGGCTAGCCTGAGGCGCCCATGCACCTGAAGCGCGTCATCCCCTGTCTCGACGTCGATGCGGGCCGGGTCGTCAAGGGGACGCAGTTCCTCGACCTGCGCGACGCGGGCGATCCCGTCGAGCTCGCGGCGCTGTACGACCGCGAAGGCGCCGACGAGCTCGTCTTCCTCGACATCACCGCCACGCACGACAAGCGCGGGACGGTCGTCGACCTGGCGCGCCGGGCGGCTGACGAGGTCTTCGTCCCGTTCACGATCGGCGGCGGGATCCGCACCGTGGCCGACGCGCAGGCGGTGCTCGACGCGGGCGCCGACAAGGTCTCGGTCAACTCGGCGGCGGTGCAGCGGCCCGAGCTCATCGGCGAGATGGCGACCGTGTTCGGCGACCAGTGCGTGGTGCTCGCCATCGACGCCAAGCGGCGCGCGGACGGCGACGGCTGGGAGGTCTTCCTCGCGGGCGGGCGCACGCCGACGGGCATCGAGGCCGTCGCCTGGGCGCGCGAGGCGGTGCAGCGCGGGGCGGGGGAGATCCTGCTCACCTCGATGGACCGCGACGGCACCAACGACGGCTACGACCTCGCGCTGACCACCGCGATCAGCGAAGCGGTCGGCGTCCCCGTCATCGCGTCGGGCGGCGCCGGCGAGCTCTCCCACCTCGCCGACGCCCTGCGCTCCGGCGCGGACGCCGCGCTCGCGGCCTCGATCTTCCACTTCGGCCGCTTCTCGATCGCCGAGACCAAGCGCTACCTGGCCGGGGAGGGCATCCCGGTCCGGCCGCCGGCGACGGCCGAGGACTGAGCCGCAGCCGAGCGCGTCCCGGCTGCGAGGATGGCGGCATGTCGCTGCTGGATCCCCTCGCCGCGGTTCCTGGCCTGGCCGAGTTGCGCGCGGTCGCGGCGCGCGGTGCCGGGAGCACCGGTGCCGGCGGCTGGTGGCTGGTCGGCGGGGCCGTGCGCGATGCGCTGCTGGGCGGGACGGTGCGCGACCTCGACGTCGCGATCGAGGGCGACGCGCTCGCCGTGGCCCGTGCGCTCGTCGGCCTCGGAGTGGCGGAGCTGACCGTCGCCCACGAGCGCTTCGGGACGGCCGAGCTGCTGCTGGGGCCGACGAAGCTGAACCTCGCCGCGACGCGAACCGAGACCTACGAGCGCCCCGGGGCGCTGCCGGACGTCGTGTACGGCGCGACGATCCAGGATGACCTGCGCCGGCGCGACTTCACGATCAACGCGATCGCCGTCGCCCTCGACGACGGCCGCGAGGTCGCGCTGGAGCACGCGCGCGACGACGTCCAGGCGCGGCGGCTGCGGGTCCTGCACGACCGCTCCTTCGAGGACGACCCGACCCGGATCTACCGCATGGTCCGCTACGCGCGACGGCTGGACCTGACGCCCGACCCGCACACGTCCGCGCTGGCCCGGGCGGCGGTCGCCGATGGGGCGCTGCACGCGGTCAGCCGCGGGCGGCTGGCCTGCGAGCTGCGGCTGATGCTCCAGGAGCCCGACCCGGCGGGAACGCTGGCCGCCGCCCACGGGTGGGTCGGGGGCGCGGCGCCGGCCGTCGAACCCCACCTCGCCCGCCAGGCGCTCGCACTGCTACCGCCCGATGGCCGCCCCGCGTTCGTCCTCGTCGCCAGCGGGGCGATCGCTCGCGGCGGCGCGCACGCGCAGCGCGACGCCGCCCGCGACATCCAGTGGTTCGACGACTCCCGCCCGGCGCGGCGCCGGATCCGCGAGATCACGCGGGCGCCCGAGCTGGCCGCCGCGCTGCGCGGGCTCGGCGACCCGGCGGCGGCAGCCGTGCGTTTGCGCGCAGCGATCAACGCCGGCGGCGGCCTCGAGTTGCGCAATGACCTCGGCGCGGCCTTGCTGGAAGCGGGCGACGCATCCGCGGCCGCGAAGGA
>JAOPZL010000199.1 GCA_025964175.1 Solirubrobacterales bacterium | reverse complement strand
CAGGCCAACACCGAGCTGGCCGTGAGCTGCACCGACACCGAATCCCTCACCACCGCCTATCGGTCGGTCGTGGACCGCTACAAGCTGCGCACCATCGACTTCGACATCGAGGGCGCCGCGCTGGGCGACACGGCCGCCAACGACCGGCGCGCCGCCGCCGTCGCGGCGCTGCAGAAGTCGCTCGCCGCCCAGCACCGCTCGCTGCGGGTGTGGCTGACCCTGCCCGTCGCGACCAGCGGCTTCACCCCCGAGGGGCAGGCGGCGATCAGCTCGATGCTGCGCGCCGGAGTGCGGCTGGCCGGCGTCAATGCCATGGCGATGGACTTCGAGCCGACCGCGGCCGTCAAGGCCGACATGCTCGCCGCGACGACGCAGTCGCTGACCGCGGCGCACGCCCAGCTGGAGTCCGTCACCGAGGCGGCAGGCGTGCACGAGAGCTCGGCGGCGCTCTGGGCCCGGCTCGGCGTGACCGTGATGATCGGCCGCAACGACATCGAGGGCGAGGTCTTCAGCCTCGCCGACGCCCGCGGGTTGACGAAGTTCGTCCGCACCCACCGCCTGAGCCGCCTGTCGATCTGGTCGATCAACCGCGACGCGCAGTGCGGCAGCGCCTTCGCCCAGCTCTCGGTGCTGTCCAACACGTGCAGCGGCGTCAAGCAGCCGTCGCTGGCCTTCACGAAGATCTTCATGCGCCTGCCTGGCACGAAGACCGCCGACTCCCAGGCGCTGCGCGCGGCGGCGATCCCCCAGGTCGTCGCGTCACCGCCCGACGATCCGGCCACCAGCCCGTACCCCATCTGGAAGTCCGGCGTGGCCTACGGCGCGGCGTACAAGGTGGTCTGGCACCACAACGTCTACCAGGCGAAGTGGTACACGCAGGACCAGTCCCCCGACGGGCCGTCCACGCAGTCGTCGCAGAGCCCGTGGCTGCTGCTCGGACCGGTCCGCGCGACGGACAAGCCGATGCGGCTGATCGCGGACGTCAAGGCCGCGCGCCTGCCGCCCTGGGACCGCAGCGCCGTCTACCGCGCGGGCGACCGCGTCTCCTACGCCGGCCTGCCGTTCCAAGCGCGCTGGTACATCGAGGCCACCGTCCCCGATGCGAGCCTGCCCGCCGACCCGAACTCGCCGTGGAAGCCGCTGTTCCGCGCTGCCGCCGAGCCCCACAACGCCAACGGAGCCGACTGAATGCCCGATCACGGACGCGAGCGGCGCCGCCAATGGGGCGCCGACCGCCAGCAGGACCCGATGCCGGCCGTTCCGGCCGCACCATCGGACTTCACGATGGCCGCCGGTCGCATGGCCCTCGTGGTGACGTTCGTCGCGTGGCTGGCCTTCCTGGCGACGACTCTCGGGCACCAGTTCACCGGACCGGCGGCCGAGCGCCCGGGCCTGCTGCAGTCCCTCTTCTACGTCGGCCTGGTGACCGCGCTCGCCGCGTCGGCCATGGCCTACCTCGTCGCGCGGCTCGGGTTCTTCGCCCGCGCCCGCACGCACCGTCGCGCCGCCCGCGCGGCGATCGACGAGGAGTTCGCCGACGGGGCGCCGAGCCTCACGATGATCATCCCCTCCTACCAGGAGGACGCGCGGGTGGTCCGGCTGACCCTGCTGACCGCCGCGCTGCAGGAGTACCCCGACCTGCGCGTCGTCCTGCTCGTCGACGACCCGCCCCATCCGCGGTACGCCAAGCCCGAGCAGCTCCTGCACGCCGCCCGGGACCTCCCCGGCGAGATCGAGGCGCTCCTCGCTCAGCCCGGCGCGCACTTCACGGCCGCCCGCGACCGCTTCGCCGCGCGCGCCGCGACCGCCCGCGACGCCACGGCGGCCGAGGTGCACCGCCTGGCCGCGTACTACGAGGAGGCGGAGACGTGGCTGGCGCGCTTCGTCGCCGCGTACACGACGACCGATCACTCCGAGCGCTTCGTCGCCGACCACGTCCTCGGGCGCCTCGGCGCGGACCTGTCGGTGACCGCCGCCGCTCTGCGGACCGCGGCCGACGACCGCCACACGCGGCTCTCGACGACGCGGCTCGGCGAGCTCTACGGGCGCCTCGCCTCGATCTTCTCGGTCCAGATCTCCAGCTTCGAGCGCAAGCGCTACACGTCGCTGTCGCATGAGCCCAACAAGGCCATGAACCTCAACGCGTACATCGGGCTCATGGGCGGGCGCTACCGCGAGGTCGCGACGCCCAGCGGCATCGCGCTGGTCTCCGCCAGCGACGAGACCGAGGCCGAGGGCTTCGACATCGAGATCCCCGATCCCGACTACGTGCTGACGCTGGACGCCGACAGCATCCTGCTGCCCGAGTACTGCCTGCGCCTGGTCCACCTGCTCGAGCAGGACCACAACCAGCGCCTCGCCGTGGCGCAGACGCCGTACAGCGCCTACCCCGGCGCAGCGACGCGCATGGAGCGCATCGCCGGCGCGACGACGGACATCCAGCACATCGTCCACCAGGGCATGACGCACTACTTCGCGACGTTCTGGGTCGGCGCCAACGCGGTGCTGCGCAAGCGCGCGCTGGACGAGATCTGCGAGACCGAGTACGTCGGCGGCTGGCCCGTGCACCGCTACATCAAGGACCGCACGGTCATCGAGGACACCGAGTCGAGCATCGACCTCGTCATCCACGACTGGCAGCTGCACAACTACGGCGAGCGCCTCAGCTACAGCGCCACGCCGCCGGACTTCGGCTCGCTCGCCATCCAGCGCCAGCGCTGGGCCAACGGCGGCCTGCTCATCGCCCCGAAGCTGCTCGCGTACATGCGCGCCCGCCGCGCCCGCGGAGAGCGCAACCGCTTCAGCGAGCTGTTCCTGCGCGCCAACTACATGATGTCGATCTGCTGGACGTCGATCTCGCTGCCGCTGCTGCTCGTCTACCAGTTCAACGGCCGGCTGATGAGCCCGATCGTGCTCCTCATGGCCCTCCCGTACTTCCTCGCCATGGCCTCCGACCTGCGCACGCTGGGCTACAAGCCGCTGGACGTCCTGCGCATCTACGCCTTCAACCTGCTGCTGCTGGCCGTCAACCTCGCGGGCTGGGCGAGCTCGATCGCGCAGGGCCTCACCGGGGCCAAGGGCCAGTTCCGCCGCACCCCGAAGGTCCGCAGCCGCACCGTTCCGGCCCTGCTCTTCGTCGTCTTCCCCTACGCGCTCATCGGGCTGTCGCTGGTCACGCTGAAGGCCGATTACGACCACCAGCACTGGGCCAACGCGTTCTTCGCCGCCGCCAACGCGCTGCTGGGCGCCTACGCGATCCTCGCCTTCGTCGGCCTGCGCCACTCGATCGCCGACGTGTGGGCCAACATCAGCTCGTGGCTGTACACGCCGGCTCGCTCGACGGCCCGCGCGCAGCAGGTGCGCCGCTCGGCCAAGCCGGCGCCGCTGGGTGCGCGCGCGGAGGTCGCGAACTGGCAGGAGGTCCTGTACTTCGGCGGCACCGACGTGGCGCCGCAGATGGTCCAGCCGGCCACGGGCCCCCGTGCCCGCCCCCAGGCGCCACAGAAGCGCGTCCCGCTGACCCACTTCCGGCGGGCCACCGACACGCCCGTGGAGACGGTCGCGGCCGATGCCCTGGGGATCGCGCAGCCGATCGACGACGTCGTGCGGGCCGCGCGGTAGATGCCGCGCGATCGCAAGGGCCTCGTGAAC
>JAOPZL010000182.1 GCA_025964175.1 Solirubrobacterales bacterium | reverse complement strand
GGAGCTCGCCCGCGAGGCGACCTTCCGCGAGTCGCTCGGCCTGCCCGTCACGCGGCTGCTGCCGTCCGAGGCCCGCCGACGCGAGCCCGCCCTCGCCCCCGCGCTTCGCGCCGCGCTGGACGTCCCCGACGACCACTCGGTCGACCCGCGCCGCGTCGTCGCCGGGCTGCGCGCACTGCTGGGCGACGCCATCACCGGTGGCGCGCGGGCGACCGCCGTCGAGGGCGACGCCGTGCACCTGGAGTCCGGCGAGGTGGTCGGCGCACGGTCGGTCGTCGTCGCTGCGGGCGCCTGGACCGCCGCGCTCGTCGACGTTCCCGTGCGCCCGCTCAAGGGGCAGGTCCTACGGCTGCGCGACCCCTCCGGCCCGGGCCTGCTGAGCCACACGCTGCGCTTCTCCCACGTCTACGTCGTCCCGCGCGGCGACGGGCGCTACGTCGTGGGCGCGACGATGGAGGAGCGGGGCTTCGACACCGCGGTCACCGCCGGCGGCGTCTACGAGCTGCTGCGCGACGCGGGCGAGCTCGTCCCCGGGATCGCCGAGCTCGAGCTCGAGGAGACGCTGGCCGGGCTGCGGCCGGCGACGCCCGACTCGCTGCCGGTGATCGGCCGCCGCGGTGACGTGATCGTCGCCTCCGGGCACGGGCGCGACGGCGTGCTGCTCGCGCCGATCACCGCCGACCTCGTCGCCGACCTGCTCACCGGGACCGGCGCCGCGGGGCCCGGCGACGCCGACGCCGCCGCGCTCCTGCGCGCGTGCGATCCCGACCGCTTCGACCGGGCGGAGGTGCCCGCCGCATCATGAGCCCATCCCATTCGACCAGGCGGACGCTCCAACCATGATCCGACTCAACGGAACCGCCCGCGACGACCTCTCCGGCGGGGTCACCGTCGCCCAGCTGGTCGCCGAGCTGCAGGTGCCGGCGCAGGGGCGCGGCGTCGCCGTGGCCGTCGACGGCGAGGTGGTGCGCCGCGGCGCCTGGGACCAGACGCCGGTGCCGGACGGCTCGGCCGTCGAGATCGTGACCGCGGTGCAGGGAGGATGACCACCATGAACGGCGACTTCGTCATCGCGGGGCGCACGCTGCGCTCGCGGCTCGTGCTCGGCACCGGCGGGTTCCCGACGCTCGACCTGCTCGCGGCCGCCATCGAGGCGTCGGGCACCGAGCTCGTCACCGTCGCGCTGCGGCGCATCGATCCGGCCGCGCGGGGGTCGCTGGTCGACGTGCTCGACAACGCGGGCGTCGACCTGCTGCCCAACACGGCCGGCTGCTTCACCGCCCGTGACGCGGTCGTCACCGCGAAGCTCGCCCGCGAGGCATTCGACACCGACTGGGTCAAGCTCGAGGTGATCGGCGACGAGCGCACGCTCCTGCCCGACGCGCCGGAGCTCCTGGCCGCCGCCGAGGAGCTCGTCGCCGACGGCTTCGTCGTGCTGCCCTACACGACCGACGACCCGGTGCTGGCCCGCCGGCTGGAGGACGTCGGCTGCGCGGCGGTCATGCCGCTGGGCTCGCCGATCGGCTCCGGCATGGGCATCGCCAACCCGTACAACCTCACGCTCATCCGCGAGCAGACGCGCCTGCCGGTGATCCTCGACGCGGGGATCGGCACGGCATCGGACGCCGCGCTGGCCATGGAGCACGGCTGCGACGGCGTCCTGTGCGCGAGCGCGATCTCGCGCGCCCAGGACCCCGAGGCGATGGCCCGTGCGATCCGCGGGGCGGTCGACGCCGGGCGGCTGGCGCTGGAGGCCGGGCGGATTCCGCGCCGCCGCTACGCCGAGGCCTCCTCGCCCATGGACGGCCTCGCCGACCTCGCCGCAAGCTCGCCCGAAAGGCCCGCGTTCGGGGCGCGAGCCCGGCCGGGGGCTCGCTCGCGCGGGGCCTCCTGATCGTGTCTCGCGTGGCGACCGACGAGCTGGTCGACGCGTTCCAGTCCGCCATCGCCGGGCGCGACCGCCACGCCTTCGCCTCCTGCTGCGCCATCGACGTCCACTACGAGGACCCGCTGAGCGGCGGCGCGGTGCAGGGGCTGGACGCGCTCGCCGACCATGCCGCGCGGCTGTGGTCGGCGTTCCCCGACGCGCGGGTCGAGCGCGCGGGCGAGCGGCTCACCGACGGCCGCTTCATCGCCGCCCCGATCCGCGTCCACGGCCGCCACCGCGGCGACCTGCCACGGCTGCCCGCCTCGAGGCGCGCGCTCTCGGTCTACGCGCTCCTCTACTGCGAGCTGGATCCGAGCGAGGAGCGCCTGTGGCGGATCCGCGCCTTCTACGACGCCTACGAGACCGGGATCCAGCTCGGGGTCCTCCCGCGTCCGGGCTCGGCCGGCGAGCGGGCGATGCTGATGCTCCGCGGGTTCGGGCTGCGCGACAACCGATGAACCCCGCGCGCCTGGACCGTCGCCTCGTCGCGATCATGGCCGTCGCCAGCGGGGCCGGCGCCGCGAACCTGTGGTACGTCCAGCCGCTGCTCAACGAGATCGGCCACGCCTTCTCGATCTCCGACGCCGCGGCCGGGCTGCTCGTCACCTTCGTGCAGGCCGGCTACGTGCTCGGCCTCGCCTTCCTCGTCCCGCTCGGCGACCTGCTCGAGCGCCGCACGCTGATCGTCCGGCTGATGCTGGCCACGGGCGTCGCCGCACTGGCCTGCGCGGTCGCGCCATCCGTGGGCGTCCTCTACGGCGCGCTCGCCGTCCTCGGCCTGACCGCCTGCGTCGCCCAGATCCTCGTGCCGCTCGCGTCGCACCTCGCCGGGCCGCAGGAGCGCGGGCAGGTCGTCGGCACCGTCATGGGCGGGCTGCTGATCGGCATCCTGCTGGCCCGCACGGTCAGCGGCCTCATCGCGGAGATCGGCGGCTGGCGCGTCGTCTACGTGGTCGCCGCGGTGGTCATGGCCGTGCTCGCGCTGGTGCTGTGGCGAATGCTGCCGCGCGTCGAGCCGACCGCGACGACGAACTACCGCGGGCTGCTGCGGTCGGTCCTGGAGCTGATCCGCGAGGAGCCGGTCCTGCGCCAGCGGATGGCCATCGGCTTCCTGATCATGGCCGGCTTCACCGGGCTGTGGACGACGAGCACGCTGCTGCTCGGCGCCGCGCCCTACAACTACTCCGAGGGCGTCATCGGCCTGTTCGGCATCGCAGGGGTCGCGGGCGCGCTGATGGCCCCGATCGCCGGCCGCTGGGCCGACCGCGGCCACGGGCGCCTCGCGGTGACCGTCTTCCTGACCCTGATGGTGGCCGGCTGGGGGCTGCTCGCCCTCGGCTCGACCTCGATCGTCGCGTTCACCGCCGGCGTCGTCGTCTTCGACCTCGCCGTGCAGGGCGCGCACATCAACAACCAGTCGACGATCTACGCGCTCGCGCCCGAGGCGCGCAGCCGGCTGACGACCGCGTACATGACGACGTACTTCCTCGGCGGTACGGCGGGGTCGCTGCTGGCCAGCGCGGCCTACGACCTCGGAGGGTGGGCCGACGTCTGCTGGCTGGGCGTGATCCTCGCCGCCCTCGCGCTGGCGCTGTGGGCGGCCACGCAGCGGATCACCCGCCGCGCGGCCTCCGACGCGGCGGCACTCACCGAACGGTGATCGTCCCGATCATGCCCGGATGCAGCGTGCATTCGTACTCGACCTTCCCGGGCTTGGTCGCCGTCCACTCGAACGTGCCGTCGCGCCCGAAGACGTCGGACTTGAAGTCGGCGCCCTTGTCGGCGACGACATCGTGCTCGACGCTGTCGAGGTCCACCCACTTCACCGTCTGACCGACGTTCACGCTGACGTCCTTGGGCGAGTACTGGATGTTCTTCATCTCGACGGTGACGGTGCCGCCCGAGCCCGCGGGGGTGTCGGCCGCGGCGGCGGCCGCAGCGGCGGTCGTGGCGGCGCCGGAGGAGGACGGGGAGGAGTCGGAGCCGCAGCCGGCGACGGCCAGGGCCAGCGCCGCGGTGAGGAGGAGGGGCGAACGTCTCATGCCCTCGAGTCTCCCACCGTGACGATCACCGGAGCGTGATCGGAGAGCGTGCCGCGGCCGGGGTGCTCGACGCGCGTGGCCTGCAGCCCGCGCACGAGGACGTGGTCGACGCCGTGGCCTCCGGCACGCGTGAAGCCGGGCGCGATCGGCTTGACGACGTTGAGGTCGCCGCCCAGGATCAGCGCACCCGCTCCGCCCGTCCCCGCCCAGCGCTCGAGCGTCGCGACGGCGAGGGCGATGTCGGCCTGCGCGCCGTCCTCGGTGTGGACCTGGGCGTGCATGTTGGCGATCCACAGCCCGTCGACCCGCACGGCGTGGACGACGCGGCGCTCCGGTCGCAGCCGCAGCCGGCGCCGGGCCCGCGCCTCGATGCGCCCGTCGCGGACGAGGATCGCGTTGGAGCTCCCGCCATCGGACTTCATGAGGTCGGGCCAGCGGACGGCGAGCGCGCGGCGCAGCGGCAGCAGCGCGTTGCGCGAGGTCAGCACGGTGTCGTGGTCGGTGCCCGGCAGCTGCGCCGGCCACCACGGCGGCACCTCCTGCAGCAGCGCGACGTCCCAGTCCCAGGAGCCGATCAGCGCCTGGAACTCGGGCAGCAGGTCGCGGCCGGCGTTCGGCAGCGAGCGGCCGTGGAAGAGGTTCCAGGTGAGAATGCGCATGCGTGCGTATCCTTGCCCGCCTCATGGCCCCGCGTCACTTCCTCGTCGGCGACGAGCTCACTTCCGCCGAGATCCACGGACTGCTGCAGCGCGCACTGGAGCTCAAGGCCGCGCCGCTGAGCGCCCGCCCGCTCGATGGGCGCTCCGTCGCCCTGATCTTCCACAGGCCGTCGACGCGGACCCGCGTCTCCTTCGAGGCCGGCGTCTTCGAGCTCGGCGGCAACGCGATCGTCCTGCGCCCCGACGAGATGCAGCTGTCGCGCGGGGAGTCGCCGCGCGACACGGCGCTCGTGCTGTCACGCCACGTCGCGGCGATCGGCATGCGCACCGGTCCCGACCAGCTGCTCGCCGACCTCGCCCAGTACGCCTCGGTCCCCGTCTTCAACATGCTCACCGCCGGCCACCACCCGTGCCAGGCGCTGGCCGACCTGCTCACCCTGCGCGAGGCGTTCGGCCGCGTCGAGGGCCTGAAGCTGGCCTACGTCGGGGACGGCAACAACGTCGCTCGCTCGCTGGCGATCGTCGGCGGGCTGGCCGGGGTCGAGGTGGCGATCGCCTCGCCCGCCGGGTACGCGATCGAGCCGGTCGCCGGCGCGACGCTCACCGACGATCCGGCCGAGGCGGTCCGCGGCGCGCACGCGGTCTACACCGACGTCTGGGTCTCCATGGGCGACGAGGAGACCGCCGACACCCGCCGCCGCGACCTCGCCGCCTACCGGGTCGACGACGCGCTGCTCGACCTCGCGGCCCCCGGCGCGATCGCCCTGCACGACCTGCCCGCCCACCCGGGCGAGGAGATCACCGCCGAGGTCCTCTACGGCGATCGCCAGCGGATCTGGGACCAGGCCGAGAACCGCCGCCATGCCCAGAAGGCGCTCCTCGAGCTCCTGGTCGGTCCCTCCGAGGTTCGGTAGGTTCGGGCCATGCCGCAGCCGCGCAAGCCGAATCCGGCGGCTCCATCGCAGCCTCCCGCGGCCCCGTCGCTCCCGTCCGTCGCCGATCCCAGCTCGCTCGTCGAGCTGCTCGCCAAGGGCCTCCTGCTCAGCACCGACCGCATCCAGGCGGCGATGGACGACGCCGTCCAGCGCGGCCGGATGACCCGCGACGACGCCGAGGACCTGGTCGCCTCGCTGGTCGAGAGCGGGCGCAAGCAGACCGACGAGCTGCGGCGCGACCTCGAGGGGCTCGTCGGCCGTTCGCTGGACGTCGCCGGCGACGCCTCGCGCAAGGCGGGCGACCGGCTCCTGCGCGAGGGCGACCGTGCCCGCCGCGTCGCCGGGCTGGCCACCTTCCCGATCTCCCGCTACGACGACCTGACCGCTGCGCAGATCGTCGATCGCATCGCCGACCTCTCCTCGGCGGAGCTGCGCAAGGTGCGTGACCACGAGCGCCGCCACGGCAACCGCAAGACCGTGCTGGTGGCAATCGAGAAGCACCTCGGCGACGCCTCGGCGTCCGGCTAGCCTGAAGGGGGTGGAAGCATCCACCCAACCCACCCGCCCGGACCGTCCGAACAAGCCCGACGCCAACGCCGAGCTCGAGCTGACCATCGACGCGCTCGCGTACGGCGGCAACGGCGTGGCCCGCCACGAGGGCTACGTCCTGTTCGTCGCGGGCGCCGTGCCCGGAGACCGCGTGCGGGCCGTCGTGACCAAGCGCAAGCGCCACTACGGCGAGGCACGCACGCTCGAGGTGCTCGAGCCGGGCCCCGATCGCATCCCGGCGGTCGCCGACCACCCCGGTGCCCCGTGGCAGGTCCTGCCGTACGAGAAGCAGCTGGAGATCAAGCAGCAGCAGGTCGACGACGCGCTGCGGCGCATCGGCCACCTCGACGGCTACGTCCTGGACGACATCGTCCCCTCCACGCAGCAGTGGCGCTACCGCAACAAGGCCGAGTTCTCCTTCGGGGTCGACGAGACCGGCGTGCTGCACCTCGGCTTCCACCCGCCCGGCCGCTGGGACCTCGTCGCGCCGATGGAGGAGTGCCTGCTCGTCTCCGAGCGCGCCGACGCCGCCCGCCGAACGGTGCTCGAATGGGCGCGCGCGCAGGGCCTCTCGGCCCACGACCGCCGCACCCACCGCGGGCTGCTGCGCAACCTCGTCGTGCGCGAGGGCCAGCGCACCAACCAGCTGCAGGTCCGCCTCGTGACCGGCCCGGCGCCCGACGACGCGATCGACTTCGACTCGCTCGTCGAGAAGCTCGACGCCGAGGGCCTGTTCTGGACGCGCACCGACCAGCTCGCCGAGACCACGCAGGGTGGGGAGACGTCGCTCGTCTCCGGCGTCCCGGCGCTGGAGGAGGAGCTGTGCGGCCTGACCTTCGAGATCTCGCCCCAGGCCTTCTTCCAGACGAACACCGAGATGGCCGAGAAGCTCTACGGGATCGCCGGCGAGGCCGCCGCGCTGACCGGGTACGAGCGCGTCTTCGACCTCTTCTGCGGCATCGGCACGATCGGCCTGTCGCTGGCGCCGAAGGCCGGTGAGGTGTGGGGCGTGGAGATCGTCCAGGAGGCGGTCGCCGACGCCATCAACAGCGCCCGCGCCAACCAGGTCCGCAACGCCCGCTTCTTCGCCGGCGACGTGCGCACCTCGATGCGCGAGCTCGTCGAGAAGGCGGGCAGCCCGCACGTCGTGGTCGTCGACCCGCCGCGCGCCGGCCTCTCCCAGAAGATCGTGCGCCGCATCATCGAGACCGCGCCCAAGCGCATCGTCTACGTCTCCTGCAACCCGACGACGCTGGCACCCAACGCGGCCCAGCTCGTCGAGGCCGGCTACACGCTGAAGCGCGTGCGCCCGGTCGACATGTTCCCGCAGACGCCGCACATCGAGGCCGTGGCGCTGCTGGAGCGCGTGCCGGTCTGAGT
>JAOPZL010000171.1 GCA_025964175.1 Solirubrobacterales bacterium | reverse complement strand
CCCCTCCAGCAGCGTGCCCGCGGCCACGCGGGTCGCCCGCTCGGTGACCGTCGCGGGCCTGCAGCGCCACCTGCGCGCCTTCCAGGCGATCGCCGACGCCAACGGCGGCAACCGCGCCGCCGGCACGCCCGGCTACGACGCCTCGCGCGACTACGTCGCCGCCCGGCTGCGCGCCGCCGGCTACGCGGTGACGATCCAGCCGTTCTCCTACCCGACGTACGACGAGCTCGCCCCGGCGACGCTGGCGCAGACGGCGCCGACCCCGACGACGTACGCGGCGCCGGCGACCGTCCCGTTCACGACCTCCGGCGACGTGACCGCCCCGATCGTCCCCGTCGACGTCAACCTCACCGGCGACCGCGCCTCGACGAGCGGCTGCGAGACCACCGACTTCGCGGGCTTCCCGGCCGGCGACGTCGCGCTCATCCAGCGCGGCGTCTGCACCTACGGGGTCAAGCTCGCCAACGCCCGGGCGGCCGGCGCGAGCGCGGTCGTGTTCTTCAACCAGGGCGACACGCCCGAGCGCGAGGGGCCGCTGGAGCCCGGCAACGACACCCCGACGCCGTTCCCGGCCATCGGCGTCGACTTCGCCACCGGCGCCGCGCTGGCCACGGGCTCCCCGACCGTCCACCTCGTCACCGCCACCGCGCTGAAGACGGTGCACACGACGAACGTGATCGCGCAGACCCGCCGCGGCGACCGCCGGCACGTCGTCGCGATCGGCGGCCACCTCGACTCCGTCCCGGCCGGCGCCGGCATCAACGACGACGGCTCGGGCAGCGCGCTCGTCCTCGAGCTCGCCATCCAGATGGCGCGGCGGCACGTCACGCCCGTGCACGCCGTCCGCTTCGGCTTCTGGGGTGCCGAGGAGGCGGGGATCCACGGGTCGGCCGCCTACGTCCGCTCGCTGCGCCCGGCGCAGGCCGACGCGATCTCGGCCTACCTGAACTTCGACATGATCGCCTCGCCCAACGGGCTGCGCCTGATCTACGACGCCGACGGCGGCGGTGACCCCGAGGCGGCGGCGCCCGCGGGATCGGTGCGCATCGAGCACGCCTTCGACCGCTGGTTCGCGTCCCGGCGCCTGACCACCGGCCTCTACAAGCGCGAGGGCCGTTCCGATGACGCGCCGTTCGCCGCCGCCGGCATCCCGGTCGGCGGGCTGTACTCGGGCGCGGAGGAGGTCAAGACCGAGGCCCAGTGGCGGGGGACGGGCGGCGTGGTCGGGGTGCCGGCCGACCCCAACTACCACACCCCGCGCGACCGCCTCTCCAACATCGACGCGACGCTCATGGGCCAGCTCGCCCAGGCGGGCGCGTTCGTGACCGCCCGCCTGGCGCTGGACGCGAAGCTGCTGCCCCGGCGGGCACCGACGCCCGCCGTGCCGCCCGCGGGCTAGTCAGGCGCTCCCCGGGCTGTTGGCCGGAACGATCCCCTGGCCGGGGAGGTACTCGTTGGTCAGCGAGGTCGGCAGCCCGGGCTTGGACAGCAGCTTGTTCTGGTACATCCAGGCGCCGTAGTTGGACCACTCGCCCTCGTCCTGGTAGCCCCACGGGCGGGTCTTGTCGACGGGGAAGAACGCCGCGAGCGTCTTCTGCACCTGGGCCAGGGTGTCGGCGGCGTCGAGGTCGGGGTTGGCGGCGAGCAGTGGCTTGACGCCACGCGCCGGATCCTTGCGCAGCGCCTCGTGGCCCTCGGCCATCGCCCGCAGGAAGGCGCGCAGGTAGGGGCCGCGCTTGCGGGCGGTCTCCTCGCGCACGACGACCACGAGCTCGTCGTAGGTCGGCACGCCGACCTGGTCGACGGGGATGATCACCGGGTTGCGCTTGGCCCGCTGCAGCTGGACGCCCTCGACGTTCCAGAACGCGCCGAGCGTCGCGTCGACCTTCTTGGAGAGCATCGCGGGGACGAGGTTGAAGCCGACGTTGACCTCCTTGACCGAGGACGGGTCGACACCCGCCTTGGCCAGGATCGTCTTCAGGTAGTCCGACTGGTAGGGGATGCCGGCGGTGCCGATCGTCTTGCCCGCGAGGTCGGACGCCGTGCGCACCTTGGCGTGGGGCAGCGCGATGATCGAGGTCAGCGGACGCTGCACGAGCGCGGCGATCGCGACGAGCTTGACGCCCTTGTCGCGGGCCAGCAGCAGCTCCGGCTCGTACGAGATCGCGATGTCGACCTTGCCCGCCTCCAGCAGCTTCAGCGGCGCCGCGGGGTCGGAGGGTGTCAGCGGCTCGACCTTCAGGCCCGCGCGCGCGAAGGCGCCGTTGCCGATCGCCTCGTAGATCCCGGCGTGGTCGGCGTTGGGCAGGTAGTCGAGCATCAGCTTGACCGGCTGCGTGGCGGGCACGGTGGTGACGTCCTGCTTCTCCCCGCACGCGGCGAGGACGAGGACGGCGGTCAGCGACAGCAGAGCGGCGAGGGTCCGGCGGATCACAGGGGCCTTTCGGTCGAGGTCCAGGGGACGAGGCGGCGCTGCACCAGGTCCAGGGCGTAGAAGAGGGCGACCGCGAACGCGGCCAGGACGACCACCGCCGCCCACGCGCGGGCGGTCTCCAGCTGGGGGATCGACTGCAGGATGAGATGGCCCAGCCCGTCGCTGGAGCCGGCGTACTCGGCGAAGACCGCGCCGATGACCGCGATGGCCACGGCGATCTTCGCGCCGCTGAGCGCGGCGGGCAGGGCGGCGGGCGCCTCGGCGAAGCGGAAGGCCGTCCAGCGGCTCGCGTCGAGGGTGCGCATCAGCTTCAGGGTGTCAGGGTCGACGCGGGAGAGCGCGTCGAGGGTCGTCACGACGATCGGGAAGAAGCAGACGAGGGCGACGATGGCGATCTTCGGGGCGATGCCGAAGCCCAGCCAGACGATCAGCAGCGGCGCGATGACGACGACCGGAACGGCTTGGGAGGCGACGAGCAGCGGGTAGGTGGCGTGGCGCAGGACGCGCGAGAAGTGCAGCGCGGCGGCGCAGGCGAGGCCGAGCACGAGCGCGGCGAGGATCCCCAGCGCGACCTCCTGGGCCGTGACGAGCAGGTTGTGCCACAGCAGGGCGCGGTCGTCCCACAGCGCGGTGGCGATCTGGGCCGGCGCGGGGAGGATCAGGTCGTCGACGTTGCCCAGGTCGGCGTAGAGCTGCCACGCGCCCAGCAGCCCGGCGAACAGGACGAGGGCCATCATCGGGCGGCCGCCACCGGTGCGCTGCGCAGGACGTCCAGCGCCGCGGCGCGCAGGACCACGACGCCGGGGTCGGTCGCCGCCCGTGGGCGGGGCAGGTCGACGGGCAGCTCGGCGACGACGCGGCCGGGGCGCGGGGAGAGGACGACGACGCGGTCGGCGAGCAGGACCGCCTCCTCGACGTCGTGGGTCACGAGCAGGACGGTGCGCGCCGATCCACCGCCGGCGGCCGCCGGTGTGGCGGTTGGGGTCGCCGGGTCGGTGTGGGCCCAGCGCTCCAGCGCGGCGGCCAGCCACGCCTGCATCTCGGCCCGCGCGATCGCGTCCAGGGCGGCGAACGGCTCGTCCAGGCAGAGCACGGGCTTGCCGGCGAGCAGGGTGCGCAGGAAGGCCACGCGCTGGCGCATCCCGCCTGAGAGCTGGGCCGGGCGCGAGCCCTCGAAGCCGGCCAGGCCGAACGCGGCGAAGGTGGGTGCGGCGGCGGCGCGCGCCTCACGGCGGCCGGCGCCGTGGACGCGCAGCGGCAGCGCGGCGTTGTCCAGCGCGCTGGCCCACGGCAGGAGCAGGTCGCGCTGGGCCATCAGGGCCGCGGGCGCCGCGGTGACCGTGCCCTCGTCGGGCGACTCCAGCCCGCAGACGAGCTCCAGCAGCGTCGACTTCCCGCAGCCGCTGGGTCCGACGACGGCGACGACCTCTCCCGTCGCGACCTGCAGCGTCACGTCCGCCAGTGCGGTGACGGAGCCGAAGCGGCGCGTGGCGCGCTGCACGACGACGGCTTGCTCTCGGTCCGAGCCCATCGGGCTCCATGCCTCCCTTCGCGGGGATTGCCCCACAGGTTCGAAGGGTCAGCGCCTGGTGCGAAGCGCTATCTCAGCCGGCCGATCCTGCCCGCCCACCTGGCTCTTGCCGGCCGGAGACTAGCCGAACTCACTCGTAGACGACGACGTTGGGCGACGGCCTCAGGCGCACGACCTGGCGCGGCGTCATCAGGTCGGTGTCCTCCTTGTGGAAGAGCTTGAAGCCGTTGAAGAACGGGCCGTCGGGGACCGCCAGCTGGCGATACTTGACCTTCTTGTTGGGCTGATCGCCGAAGCCGTCGACGTTGATCGTGACGGCCAGCCCGGCGCGCTGCTTGACCTGATCCTGGTCGACGATCATCGACGGCGTGAAGCGGTGGATGAGCAGCAGCTTCTGGGGAAGCCGGTGCTTGGCCACGATGCCGGCCAGCCAGAACGAGACCGCGTTGACCTCGCGCGCGGTGACCGAGCCGAAGACCTGGCCCGGGACCTTCGGCGCGTCGACGCGCCACTCGGGGTCCAGCGCGAGCGAGACGTCGGGCTGGCGCAGCCACTTCGCCAGGTGGACCGACTCCTGCAGGAAGTCCGACCGCCCGGGCTGGATGTCGAGGATGAGCAGCGCCTTCATGCGCCGCGCGGCGCGCAGGTAGCGGCGGATCGTCGCGTCGTCGCTGCGGGTGCGGTAGGCGCCGGAGTCGCCGGGGACGCCGTCGGCCACCGTGGCGATGAGCTCCATCGCCGGGAGGGTCGGGACCGTTCCGATCGTCTGGTAGCGCTTGGCGACCGCGGCGAGCCTGATCCCCGCCCGGGTCGGCGTGCCGATCCCGAGGATGCCCAGCTCGGCGTCCTTGGGGTTGCCGTAGTAGGCGATCACGCGATGGCCGGGCAGGATCGTGCGCCCGCCGCGCGGCAGCTGGGGGAGGGGCTGCTCCGCGGCGGCGTCGGTGGCCCGCGCAGAGCCGCCGGAGGACGGGTCGCTGCCGCCACCGCACCCGCGCACGACGAGGACGAGGAGCACCAGCACGAGGATCGCAACGACGCCGAGCGCGACGGCCCGGCGCCGCCGGTAGACGTTCTGCACGGCGGCAACGCTATCCGGGACAGCCATGGCGTGCGCGGCTCGGTCGAGGAAGCCGGACCCGCCCCCGCGGGCGGTCGCGGTCGGCCGAGCGCAGCTGCGGCCTACCCGGAGCCGGGCTCAGAACACGCGGACGGGCGTCCCGATGGAGACGAAGGCGAACACGACGGGCGCCTCGGGAAGCGGGAGCCGCGCGCATCCGTGCGAGGCGGGCGCCGCGGGCACGTCGGGGTAGCCGTGCAGCGCCCAGCCGCGGTCCCAGTACGCGGCGAAGGGCAGCCACGTCTTGAACGGGACCGACCAGGAGCGCACCTCCTTGCGGTAGACCCGGAACGAGCCCGGCGGCGTCCCGAGGTCCGGGTCGTCGCCGCCCTGCCCCGTCGACGTGTGGATCGCGCGCACGACCGTGCCGGCGTCGATCAGCAGCACGACACCCCTCGCGCGGTGGATCTCGACGCGCCTACCCGCGCCCCGGCCCACGGGCACCGGCGCCGGCGCGGTGGCGAGCCTCGCCGCCGTCTGCGGCCCGACGATGCCGTCGCGCCCGAGCCCCTCCCACGCCTGGAAGGCCAGGATCGCCTGCTGCGTGCGGTAGTCGAACGCGCCTGTGGCTGCGTCGGCCGGCAGGTAGGTGAGGCGGATCAGCGCGGCCTGGACCGAGCGGACGTCCGTCGGCGCGGGGCCGGTCGCCTTCGGCGTCACCGGCTCGCTGAAGTGGGTGGGGTCGAAGTCGTCGCGGGTCAGCTTGAGCGTCCGGCGCCCCTCGACCGCGACGTTGACCTGCTTCAGCCCGGTGAGGCCGGTCGCCGTGTAGACGACCTGCGCGAGCCGCGCCCCGTAGAGCGAGAGGTCGTCCTGCCCGGCCGGGTCGTCGGGGTCGTCGGCGAAGTGCGCGTCGAAGTGCAGCTGCACGCGCTGACGGGCGGTGTTCACGCGGCCCGAGAGCAGCGTCGTGCCGTCGGGGATCGAGGTGCCGTAGCCGTCCTTGCGCTCCCGCTTGGACGGGCCGTCCAGGAGCGCCGCGATCGTGGCGGAGACGATCGTCGCCCCGGCGGGCTCGTCGCGCGTGACCGGGGAGAACGTCTCGCCCTGCAGGAAGTAGACGCGCACCGTGGCGGCGCCGGCATCGGCGGGCGCGGCGGCGGCGCCGGCCAGGAGCGCGACGACGGCCGCCAGGGCCGTCGCCAGGATGGGGGTCCTCACGTGATCGGCTTCGTGAGCGCCTTCACGAAGTCCTCGAGCTGCTGGGTGGTCCAGCACTCGAACGCCTCGCAGTACTGCTCGTAGGCCGAGATCACGGAGTCGCCGTAGTTCCAGTAGAGGCGTGGCTCGGGGTTCAGCCAGAAGGTCCGCCCGGCCATCGAGGCGATCTGGCCGAACACGTCGGCGCGCGGGTCGCGCCCGTTGGTCCGCGCGTCGCCCAGGACGATGACCGTCGCCCGCGGGTGCAGCTCGTCGGCGACCGCGTCGCGGAACTCGTGCCAGACGCGGCCGTAGTCGGTGTAGCCGGAGATGTCGGCGACGCCCGCGTCTCGGCCGATCGCCTGGCTGACCGCGGAGAAGTCCCGCTCGCGCTCGAACACGTCGGTCACCTCGCTGATGCGCTCGATGAAGACGAACGACCGCATCTTGCGGAACGTGTCGTGCAGGGCGTGCAGGACGCTGAGGAAGAAGACCGAGGCGCTCGTGACGCTGGTCGACACGTCGCACAGGACGAAGATCTCGGGGCGGCGCGGGCGCTTGGGGCGGAAGCGCAGGTCGACGGGGACGCCGCCGGTCTGCAGCGAGGCGCGCATCGTGCGGCGCACGTCGACGACGCCGCCGCGCTTGCGCCCACGCGCCTCCATGCCCTGCGTCGCCAGGCGGCGGCGCAGCTGGGCGACGACGCGGTGCACGGCGGCGAGGTCCTGCAGTGGACCGGACGGCAGCGCGCGGTCGAGCTCGTTCAGCGGCCGGGAGGCGGGGAGCTGCTCGGTGCGCTCGATCTGGCCGCGCTCCAGCTCACGGCGCAGGAGCTGCTCGAAGCGGCGCAGCTGCTCGCGCGGGAGGCCGTCGCGGCGCGGGTCCTCCTGGGGCAGGTCGGGCTGGGGGTCGGTGCGCAGGCCGAGCTGGCGGCGGATGCGCTGCACGTCGACGCCGATCACGCCGGAGCCGTCGCCCTGGCGGCCGAACGCGGCGATGGCCAGGCGCGCGAGGTCGCGCATCGCGCCCTCGTCGCCCTCACGCAGGGCGTTGGCGATCGCGTCGCGCAGCTCGTCGAGGTCGATCTCGCCGGCCGACTCGCCCTCGTCACCGGCGACCCCGCCCGCCGACTCGCCGTCGTGCTCCTTGACCCCGGCGCGGACGGCGGCCGCCTCGGTCGCGCGGAAGAAGAAGCGGTCGAAGACGAGCTCGAAGACGCGCCGGTCGTCGGGCGACTTGGCCAGCGTCGCCGCGAGCGCCTCGCGGAAGTCCTCGGGCCGGCTCCACGCGATCTCGGCGAGCGCGTCGAATGCGTCCAGCAGCTCGGAGGTGCCGACCGCGACGTTCTCGCGACGCAGCTCCTCGCCGAGCTCGATCAGGCGAGCCGAGATCCCAGGAGGGCCGGCCTCAGGCAGTCGGGGTGCCAAGGCCGCCACCAAGCTTGACGCCGACGCGCTCGGCGACGATGTCGAGGTCCGTGCGGTGCTTGACGATGACCGACATCGTGTCGCGGAACGTCTGCGCGTCGATGTCGTCGGCGCCGAGCAGCAGCAGCGCGCGCGCCCAGTCGATCGACTCGGCGATCGACGGCGGCTTCTTGAGGTCGAGCTCGCGGACCATCTGCACGACCTCGACGAGCTTGCGCGCGACGGTGTCGCTGAGCTCGGGGGTGTGGAGCTTGACGATCGCCAGCTCCTGGTCCACCGCCGGGTAGTCGAGCCACAGGTACAGGCAGCGGCGCTTGAGCGCCTCGGTCAGCTCACGCGTGTTGTTGGACGTCAGCAGCACGATCGGCCGGGACTTGGCGACGACGGTGCCGAGCTCGGGGATGGAGACCTGGAAGTCGGAGAGGACCTCCAGCAGCATCGCCTCGAACTCCTGGTCGGTCTTGTCGATCTCGTCGATCAGCAGGACGACGGGCTTGTCGGAGGAGATGGCGGTCAGCAGCGGGCGGGAGAGCAGGAACTCCTCGCCGAAGATGTCGTCCTGGACGTCGTCCCAGCCCGTGTCGGTCGACTCGGCCTGGATGCGCAGCAGCTGCTTGCGGTAGTTCCACTCGTACAGCGCCTTGGCCTC
>JAOPZL010000165.1 GCA_025964175.1 Solirubrobacterales bacterium | reverse complement strand
CCTCGGCGGGCCGGCGGACCTGCTCGAGCGCCCCGACGATCACCTGCCGTGCGCGCCGGTCGTGCGCGCCATCGAGCCGACCCGGGAGGGTGTCGTCACCGGCCACGCGACCCGCGCGCTGGGGCTCGTCGTGCTGGGCCTGGGCGGCGGCCGGCACTTCGACGGCCAGCCCGTCGATCACGCCGTCGGACTCTCGCGGCTGGCCGCTCCGGGCGAGGCCGTGGCCCCCGGGCAGCGGCCGCTCTGCCTGCTCCACGCCCGCGACGAATCCAGCGCCGACGCGGCGCAAGCGCTGCTGCGCGAGGCGATCGCGGTGGGCGACGCGGCGCCGCATCGCGCACCCGTCATCGCCGAGCGGATCGACTAGTGGTTCGGCCCCGTCCTCAATCTGACGGAGGATCTAGGCGCACGTGGGGGCTTGGCGCTTCAGCCCCGCATAGCGGGGTCAAAGCGCCAAGCGGTCCCTGGCGGGTGCGACGGCGAGCCGCGCCGAGCGCACCACCTGCCCAGGCCTACAGCACCACCGTCTGCGCTTCCACCCGTCCCGCGCTCAGGGCCTCCAGCGCCGCGGCGGCGATGGCCAGGTCCTGGATCGCCAGGCCGGTCGAGTCGAACAGGGTCACCGACTCCCGTCCCGGTCGTCCGGGCTTCTCGCCGGCGAGCACCGAGCCCAGGTCGGTGACGCTCTCCTGGGTGATCAGGCCCGCCTCGACCGCGCCGGTGAGCTCGCCGCCGTGCGAGGCCTGGGCCCATTCGTCGCAGAAGAGCGCGCAGGAGGCGACCGCGCCGACCGTCGCCTCGGCCTTGCCCGGCCCGTCCGCGCCGAGCATGTTCAGGTGCAGGCCCGGGCGCAGGTCCTTGGCGTCGACCACGACCTCGTGGCCGGGCGTGATGCAGTTGACGATGTCGGCGGCCAGCGCCTCGGCGAGCGAGCCGGTCCGCCAGCCGAGCTCGTCGGCCAGCGCCTGCGCCGCCTCCGGGCGGGGGTCGAAGCAGATCCCCTGCTCGAAGCCGGCGGCGGCCATGCAGCGGGCCGTCCACGTGCCGTGCAGGCCGCAGCCGACGATCCCGACGCTGCTCGCGCCCTCCACGGCCAGCGCCGTCGCGGCGACGGCCGCGATCGCGCCGGTGCGCAGCGCGGTCACCGCGCCCGCGTCGAGGAGGGCGAGCGGGACCGAGGTCTGCGCGTCGTTGACCACCACGACGCCCATCACCGCGGGCAGGCCGTGCTCGCGCGGGTTGGGCGGGAACGACGAGATCCACTTCAGCATCGCCAGCCCGTCGCCGCGCGCCGGCATCGCGCGGAAGTCGCCGTGGGGCGGGGACTGGAGGTAGACCTTGGACGGCATGACCCACTCGCCGCGGTGATGGCGCAGGAACGCCTCCCGCACGTGGGTGATCGCTTCGGCAGGCGTGACGGCGGCCAGAACCGCGTCGTGGTTGAGGACCTTCAACTCGGGCATCACCCCTTAGACTGCCGCATCGTGCCCAACCGACGCCCTCAGCTGCGGATCGTCGCCCCCGGCGCCACCCCCGAGGAGGCCGCCGCGGTCGTGGCCGCGCTCGAGCAGTTCATGCGCCAGACCGCCCCGGTGCCCGCGCCGCCTGCGCCTCGCCGCAACCCGTGGCAGCGCGCCGCCCTGCTGGAGGGAACCGACCGCGACGTGGTCGGCCCGACCCCCTGGGGCGACGGCATGTCCTGGGGTGCGTAGTTCGCTCCTGAACCGGCCGAACGTCCGCCTGGAAGCGAAATTCATCAAACCCGCCCGGGTATTGATACTTTATCCGGATGGAGCCGACGAGCATCAAGCCGGCCGGGCGTCCCGGGTCGATTGACAACCCCGAGGTCTACGACAACGTTCCCGGCCACATCATCCCGATCATCACGCGGGAGTTCGACGACTTCGACAATGAGGCCGAGAAGTTCCTGGCCGGTGAGACGCCCGAACCGGCGTTCATCGGCTTCCGCCTGAAGCAGGGCGTCTACGGCCAGCGCCAGCCCGACGTGCAGATGATCCGCGCGAAGGTGCCGATGGGCGGCATCACGCCGGAGCAGATGGACGGCTACGCCGACGTGATCGAGAAGTACGCGCCCCTCAACAAGGGCCACATCACCACCCGGCAGAACATCCAGATCCACCACATGCCGCTGCGCATCACCGCGCAGGCCGTGCGTGAGCTGGCCGAGACCGGCATCTCCAGCCGCGAGGGCTGCGGCAACACCGTCCGCAACGTGACCGGCGACCCGTGGGCCGGCGTCTGCGAGAACGAGCCCTTCGACGTGACGCCCTACGCCGGCGCCTACGTCCGCTACTTCGTCCGCCACCCCACGACGCAGCTGATGCCGCGCAAGGTCAAGACCGCCTTCAACGGCGATCCGGCCGACCGCGCGATCACCGGCATCCACGACATCGCCTTCCTCGCCCGCGTCCGCGACGGCGTCAGGGGCTTCGAGGTCCGCGTCGGCGGCGGCACGTCGATCATGCCGCGCATCGCCCCGACGCTCACCGAGTTCGTCGAGGCCGACAACGGCGACTACCTGCGCATCGCCGAGGCCGTCTTCCGCATCTTCGACCGCCAGGACTTCCTGCGCGTCAACCGCGCCCGCGCCCGCCTGAAGGTCTTCGTCGACAAGTTCGGCATCGAGGAGCTCCAGCGCCAGGTCGACGAGGAGCTCCAGCTCGACTGGGTCGACGAGCGCGACTTCAGCGTCGAGCCCCGCCTCTACGTCACCGACGAGGAGAGCACCGCCCCAGCGGTCCCGGCCAACCCGGGCTCCCCGTCCTCCGACGACGAACGCGCCGCCTTCGACCGCTTCGTGGAGTCCTCGGTCGAGCCCCAGAAGCAGGCCGGCTTCTCCACCGTCCACGTGCATGTCCCGCGCGGCGACCTCAGCCCGGAGCAGTTCCGCGGCCTCGGTCAGATCATGCGCGACCACACGGGCGGCCACGCGCGCACCACCGTGCACCAGAACTTCCTGCTGCGCTGGGTCCGCGACGAGTCGGTCTACGACGTGTGGACCGCGCTGAAGGCGATCGAGCTCGGGCGTCCCGGCGCCGATGAGATCGAGGACGTCGTCTCGTGCCCCGGCACCGACTCGTGCAAGCTCGGCATCACCAGCTCGATGGGCCTGAACGCCGCGATCCGCGAGCGCCTGGGCGAGATGGCGATCACCGATCCGCTGACCAAGCAGATGCACATCAAGATGTCCGGCTGCCCGAACGGCTGCAGCCAGCATCACATCGCGAACATCGGCTTCTACGGCGCGTCGATGAAGGTCGGCGAGCACACCGTCCCGGCGTACATCCCGCACATCGGCGGCCAGTTCGGCGCGCCGGAGGGCGAGGTCGTCTACGGCGCCCGCCTCAAGCTGCG
Organism: Solirubrobacterales bacterium; assembly: GCA_025964175.1. Classification (GTDB taxonomy): domain Bacteria; phylum Actinomycetota; class Thermoleophilia; order Solirubrobacterales; family Solirubrobacteraceae; genus Capillimicrobium. The sequence goes on along the minus strand of JAOPZL010000165.1, from coordinate 10,602 downwards.
CCTGGCCTCCAAGCGCGTGCCCGAGGCCGTCGATCGCTGGATCCGCTACTACGAGAGCGAGCGCAACGAGGGCGAGGTCTTCAACGCCTTCGCCGCGCGTGTCGGCACCACCGCGTTCGAGGACCAGGTCCGCGATCTCGCCATGCCGATCGAGTTCTCGATCGAGAACATGAACAGCTTCATCGACTGGAGCCGCAACGTGCCCTTCGTGGTCGCGCGCGGTGAGGGGGAGTGCGCGGTCTGATGACCGCCGTCGAGCAGACCGCGGACGACCTGGAGCACCTCAACGCCCAGGAGCTCGTCGCCGAGGCCGTGGCGCGCTACCCGCGCCTCACGGTCGCGACGTCGTTCCAGAAGGAGGCGTCGGTGATCCTCGACCTCGTCATGAAGGCCGACTCCTCCGTGCGCGTCTTCACGCTCGACACCGGCGCGCTCTTCCCCGAGACGCGCGAGACGTGGGCCAAGCTCGAGGCCCACTACGACATCAAGATCGAGGGCATCCGCGGCCAGCAGCTCGAGCGTCACTGGGAGCAGTCGACCGACAGCTGCTGCGACCTGCGCAAGGTCGTGCCGCTGCGCGAGACGCTGGCCACCGCCGACGCCTGGGTCGCCGGGCTGCGGCGCGACCAGTCGCCGACCCGCGCGGACACCCCGAAGCTGAAGTGGGACCTCAAGCACGGCCTGTGGAAGCTGCACCCCCTGGCCGACTGGACCGAACGAGACGTCTGGCGCTACATCGCCGCCAACGACGTCCCGTACCACCCGCTGCACGACCAGGGCTACGAGTCCATCGGCTGCTTTCCGTGCACCAAGCCAGGGGCCGGACGCGACGGCCGCTGGTCGGGCGACACCAAGGTCGAGTGCGGCATCCACGTCGCCGCCTGACCCGACCTCCGTGGATCCACTGATCATCCTCTTCGGCCTGGGTGTCGGGGTGCTGATCGGCATGACGGGCATCGGCGGCGGTTCGCTGATGACCCCGCTGCTGATCATCGTCTTCGGCACGCAGCCGGTCGTCGCCATCGGCACCGACCTCGCCTACGGCGCCGTGACCAAGACGCTCGGCGCCTGGCGCCACCTGCGCAAGGGCACGGTCGACATGGGCGTCGCCCTGTGGCTGTCGGTCGGCTCGGCACCCGGCGCGATCGTCGGCGTCGTCGCCATCGAGGTCATCCACAACCGCTACGGCGACTCGTTCTCGGACTTCCTCCTCGTCTCGCTCGGCGTCGCGCTCTTCGTCGTCGGGGCCGCGATCCTCGTCCGGGCGCTGTTCCTGGCCTCGCACGTGGCCCGCGAGCGCGACACCGTGCCGATGACGCGGCGCACCAAGGCGCTGGCGGTCACCCTCGGCGTGCTGCTGGGCGCGATCCTCGGCCTGACCTCGGTCGGCTCCGGCGCGCTCATCGGCCTCGCGCTGATCCTCGTCTTCCGGCTCAGCCCGCACCGGGTCGTCGGCACCGACGTGTTCCAGGCCGCCATCCTCCTGTGGGTGGCCGGCCTGACCCACCTGGCGTTCGGCAACGTCGACTTCCTGCTGATGGCGAACATCCTGATCGGCTCGCTGCCCGGGGTGTGGATCGGGACCAACCTGATGACGAAGGTGCCGACGGCCGGCCTGCGCATCGCGCTCGGCGTCGTGCTCTTCGCCTCGGCATTCGGCATCCTGAAGAAGGCCGGAGCCGACTACGGTCTGTCCGTCGTCGTCGGCGGCCCCGTCCTGCTCGCCCTCCTCTGCACGCTGATCTACCGCGTCCGCACCCCTCGACCCCAGGTCGTCCCCTCATGAGCTACGAAATCTCTCACCTCGACGCGCTCGAGTCGGAGGCCATCCACGTCTTCCGCGAGGTCGCCGCCGAGCTCGAGAGGCCCGTCCTGCTGTTCAGCGGCGGCAAGGACTCGATCGTGCTCCTGCGCCTGGCCGAGAAGGCGTTCCGCCCCGGCCGCTTCCCGTTCCCGCTGATGCACGTGGACACCGGCCACAACTTCCCCGAGGTCATCGAGTTCCGCGACCGGCGGGTCGCCGAGCTCGGCGAGACGCTCGTCGTCGCCTCCGTCCAGGACTCGATCGACGCCGGCCGGGCCGTCGAGGAGACCGGCCCGCGCGCGTCGCGCAACCGCCTGCAGACGGTGACGCTGCTCGACGCGATCAAGGAGCACGGCTTCGACGCCGCGTTCGGCGGCGCGCGCCGCGACGAGGAGCGCGCCCGGGCCAAGGAGCGGATCTTCTCCTTCCGCGACGACTTCGGCGGCTGGGACCCCAAGAACCAGCGTCCGGAGATCTGGAACCTCTACAACGGGCGGATCAAGCGCGGCGAGAACGTGCGCGTCTTCCCGATCTCCAACTGGACCGAGCTCGACGTGTGGCAGTACATCGACCGCGAGGGCCTCGAGCTCCCGCCGATCTACTTCGCCCATGACCGCGAGGTCTTCCGCCGCGACGGCATGCTCTACGCGACGAGCCCGTTCACCGAGCTGATCCCGGGCGAGGAGCCGTTCAACGCGACGGTCCGCTACCGCACGGTCGGCGACATGAGCTGCACCGGGGCGGTCACGTCCACGGCGGCGACGCTCGAGACCGTGGTGGCGGAGATCGCCGCCACGCGCATCACCGAGCGCGGGGAGACCCGCGCCGACGACCGGGCCTCCGAGGCCGCAATGGAAGATCGCAAGCGCGAGGGGTACTTCTAAGCCATGCCCGGCCCCGCCAGCAACGGGCATCTCGATGCCCTCACCTCCTCCGCCGCCTCCAGCGGCCTGCTCCGCCTGGCCACCGCCGGCTCGGTCGACGACGGCAAGTCGACGCTCATCGGCCGCCTGCTGTTCGACTCGAAGGCCCTCTTCGAGGACCAGCTCGAGCAGATCGCCGAAGCCTCCCGCCGGCGCCACGGGGACGACGGCACCGTCGACCTCGCCCTGCTGACCGACGGCCTGCGCGCCGAGCGCGAGCAGGGGATCACGATCGACGTCGCCTACCGCTACTTCGCCACGCCCAAGCGGACGTTCATCATCGCCGACACCCCGGGCCACGTCCGCTACACGCGCAACATGGTCACCGGCGCCTCGACCGCGGACCTGGCCATCGTGCTGATCGACGCCCGCAACGGCGTCGTGCAGCAGTCGCGCCGCCACGCCTTCATCTCCTCGCTGCTGCGCATCCCCCACCTCGTGGTCTGCGTCAACAAGATGGACCTCGTGGACTTCGACGAGGCGGTCTTCAACGCGATCGTCGAGGACTTCAGCTCGTTCGCGTCCAAGCTCGAGATCTCCGACATCACGTTCATCCCGATCTCCGCGCTGGACGGCGACAACGTCGTCGACCGCAGCGAGCGGATGGACTGGTACGAGGGCGCACCGCTCCTCTACCACCTCGAGCACGTCCACATCGCCTCCGATCGAAACCTGATCGACCCGCGCTTCCCCGTCCAGTGGGTCGTGCGGCCGGGCGACGCCGCGGGCGCGCAGCACGACTACCGCGGCTACGGCGGCCAGGTCGCCGGCGGCGTCCTGCGCAAGGGCGACGACGTCGTGATCCTGCCCTCGGGCGCGACCTCGCGGATCGCCGCCATCGACACCTTCAACGGGGAGCTGGAAGAGGCGTTCCCGCCGATGTCGGTGACGCTGCGCCTGCAGGACGACATCGACATCTCGCGCGGGGACATGATCGCCCGTCCGCACAACCACCCGACGGTCTCGCGCGACCTCGACGCGATCGTCTGCTGGATGAGCGAGACGCCGCTCAGGGTGGGTGGGACGAATCGGTACCAACTCAAGCACACGACGAACACCGTGCGCGCGGTCGCCGCCGAGCTGCTGCACCGCATCGACGTCGACACGCTGCACCGCGACGAGTCGGCCACGCAGCTGGACCTCAACGAGATCGGCCGCGTGCGACTGCGCACCAGCGCGCCGCTGGCCTACGACGCCTATCGCCGCAGCCGCTTCACCGGCGGCTTCATCCTCATCGACGAGGCGACCAACGAGACGCTCGCCGCGGGCATGCTGCTCGATCCCGACGAGCCGGTGGGCGCCAGCGACGCCCGCGCCGCGACGGCGAGCGCGCTGCGCTCGGCCAACGTCGTCTGGCAGCACGAGCCGGTCACGCGCGAGCAGCGCTGGGCGGCCCTCGGCCACCGCGGCGCGACGATCTGGATGACCGGCCTGCCGTCCTCGGGCAAGTCGACGATCGCGGGCGCGGTCGAGGAGCGCCTCGTGCGCGAGGGCATCCCCGCCTATCGCCTCGACGGCGACAACCTGCGCCACGGGCTCAACGGCAACCTCGGCTTCAGCCCCGAGGATCGCGCCGAGAACGTCCGCCGCACCGCGCATGCCGCGCGGCTGCTCGCCGACGCGGGCACGGTGACCATCGTCTCGCTCGTCAGCCCCTACGCCGCCGACCGCGCGACCGCCCGCGCGATCCACGCCGGCGACGGCCTCGACTTCCTCGAGGTCTACGTCAACACGCCGTCGGCCGAGTGCGAGCGGCGCGATCCCAAGGGCCTGTACGCGAAGGCGCGCGCCGGCGAGATCACCGGCTTCACCGGGGTCGACGCGCCGTACGAGCCGCCGCCCGCGCCCGAGCTGGAGCTCGCCCCCGGCGACCTCGACGCGCTCGTCGAGCAGGTCCTGACCGCGCTGCGCGATCGGGGCGTGCTGCCCGCGGAGTAGCACCACGGCCGGCGCTTTCGTTGACCCGGGAGTCAACGAGAGCGCCGGTCGAATAGCATCGCGCCCATGTTCGACAAGGTCCTTGTCGCGAACCGTGGAGAGATCGCCGTTCGGATCATCCGGGCTCTGGAAGAGCTCGGAGTCGCCTCGGTCGCCGTCTACTCGGAGATCGACCGCGACGCGCTGCACGTCCAGCGCGCGGATGAGGCGTACCTGCTCGGTGGGCCGACCGCCGCCGAGAGCTACCTCAACGTCGACAAGCTGATGGAGGTCATCAAGGAGTCCGGTGCACAGGCCGTGCATCCGGGCTACGGCTTCCTGGCCGAGAACGCGCCGTTCGCGCGGGCGTGCGAGGAGGCGGGGATCGTCTTCATCGGTCCGCCGGCCAGCGCGATCGACGCGATGGGCTCCAAGACGCGGGCCCGCGAGATCATGCAGGCCGCCGGCGTGCCGATCGTGCCCGGCACGACCGAGCCGGTCGACACCGTGGAGGACGCGCGCAAGCTGATCGCCGACTCGATCGGCTACCCGGTCGCGATCAAGGCGGCCGGTGGCGGCGGCGGCAAGGGCTTCCGCGTCGCGCTGACCGAGGACGAGCTGGAGAAGGCGTTCGAGGGGGCGGCGCGCGAGGGGGAGAAGTTCTTCTCCGACGCCACCGTCTACGTCGAGCGCTACCTGCCCGACCCGCGCCACGTCGAGGTCCAGGTCCTGGCCGACGGGCACGGCAACGTGATCCACCTCGGCGAGCGCGACTGCTCCATCCAGCGTCGCCACCAGAAGCTGATCGAGGAGTCCCCCGCACCCGTCGCCGACGAGGAGCTGCGCGCGCGGATCGGCAAGATCGCCGTCGACGCGGCCCGCGCGGTCGACTACCGCGGCGCGGGCACGATCGAGGGCCTCTACCAGGACGGCGAGTACTTCTTCCTGGAGATGAACACCCGGGTGCAGGTCGAGCACTGCGTGACCGAGATGGTCACCGGGATCGACATCGTCAAGGAGGGCATCCGCGCCGCCGCCGGCGAGGCGCTCAGCGTCACCCAGGAGCAGGTCGTCCTGCGCGGGCACGCGATCGAGTGCCGCATCAACGCCGAGGACGCCTCCAAGAACTTCGCTCCCGCCCCGGGGAGGATCGGCGCCTACACGGAGCCCTCGGGCCCCGGCGTGCGCGTGGACTCCGGCGTCGGGCCCGGTGGCGAGGTCTCGCCGATGTACGACCCGATGGTCGCCAAGCTCATCGTCTGGGACGCCGACCGCGAGCAGGCCACCCGGCGCATGCTGCGCGCGCTGGCCGAGTACGAGATCGAGGGCCTGAAGACCCTCATCCCGTTCCACCAGGCGATCATGGCCAGCGAGCAGTGGGCCAACGCCGAGACGTGCCGCGACCTCGTCGAGGACAGGAAGTGGCTCAAGCAGCTGGCCTTCGAGAAGCCGGTCGACGTCGCGGACGAGGACGAGCCCAAGATCGAGCAGGCCTACACCGTCGAGGTCAGCGGCAAGCGCTTCGACGTCAAGGTCATCGGGCCGGCCTTCGCGGGCGGCGGCGGCGCGGGCGCCGCGGCGACCAACGGCGCGGCCAAGAAGCCGGGCCGCTCCGAGCGCGCCCGCACCAGCGGCGGCGCATCGGGCGACACGCTGCCCAGCCCGATGCAGGGCAACGTCTTCAAGCTGCTGGTCGAGAACGGCCAGACGGTCGAGGAGGGCACCCTCATCGCCATCATCGAGGCGATGAAGATGGAGAACGAGATCACCGCCCACAAGGCGGGCGTGATCGCCGACATCGCGGTCGCCGTCGGCGATGCGGTGACGAGCGGGGCGACGCTCTGCACGATCAAGGACGCCGCCGGATCCGGATCGACGTCCTAGGGACGCCGATCCGGGTCTCCGGTCCGGTGGCTACTGGACGTGCAGCGCGCCGGTCTTGATGGCCGTCAGCTGCACGCCGCTGATCAGCGGCAGCCCGAAGATGCCCTGGCAGTTGAGGGTCACCGTGCCGCCCGCCGTGAAGAGCGGAGTGGTCATGATCAGGTTGGCCGCATCCGCCGGCGTCGACGGGCTGTCCGCGGTGGCGTCGTTGATCGAGCCGCTGGACTCCGAGACCTGCGTGCCGCGATCCCGCAGCCGGCAGCGCACGAGGAACTGCCCCGTCGTCGACGACGAGAACGCGTTGGCCTGGCCGATCAAGAGGTAGGCCCCCGCCGGCAGCGTGAGCGTGGCGCGGGTGTCCTCGGAGGTGGTCGTCAGGCCGCTCGAGCCCGTGGTCGTGAAGATGTCGCTGGGACCCGCGGGCCCGCCCGCGCCGCGCTCGCCCGTCGCGCCCGTGGCGCCGGTCGCGCCCGTCTCGCCGGCCGTGCCCTTGGCGCCGGTCGCTCCGGTCGCGCCGGCGGGACCGCCCGCCCCACGCGCACCGGTCTCGCCCGTCAGGCCCTGCGGACCCGCCGGACCAGCGGGACCCGTGGTGTCGGAGGAGCCGGCGCTGTTGTCGGTCGAGCTCGCGCTGGAGTTGGCGAAGTCCTGGTAGCGCTTCCACGTCATGCGGGTCTCACCGCGGACGCACGTCTCGGTGGTGCGCACCACGCGGGCGCGCTTGGTCTTCTTGATGACGCAGACGCGGGTCTTCTTCACCGACGCGCCGGTCTCGGTCGGCTGCTGGGCGGCGAAGGCGCTGGACCCGATCACGGCCACGCCGAGGCAGGAGAGGGATGCGAGCGCCGTCGCCCGCCGGAGAGGGGAACTCATGCGTCTCACATCGGCAGGGCTCCTGCGAACCTGGAGTCGATAGCGTGCGAGCCGATGAGCGCCACCATCGCCCGCGCCTGGAAGGCGCAGCCGCACGAGGCCGAGACCGTCGCCGCGCTGCTGGTCGCCTTCCGCGACCACAACGGCTCCGCCTGGCCGTCGGAGAACTCCTTCCTGGCTTCCGTGGAGAGGCTGATCGAGACGATCGACACCGAGTTCCTGCTGGCGTCGGCCGATGACGACTCGCCCCCCAGCGGCGTCTGCCAGCTGCGCTTCCGCCACAGCGTGTGGACCGCGACGCCGGACTGCTGGCTGGAGGACCTGTTCGTCGACGCCACCGCCCGCCGCGGTGGGGTCGGACACGCGCTGGTCGACCTGGCCATCGCCCGCGCGACCGAGCGCGGCTGCCGGCGGATCGAGCTCGACACCCACGAGGAGAACGCGCCCGCGCTCGCCCTCTACCACCGCATGGGCTTCAGCGAGCGCTCCAAGAGCGACCCGGTCCGCGACCTGTTCCTGGGCCGCCCGATCGAGCAGCCGTAGCGCCTACCGGTTGACGCCCGGCGGGCGCACGCCCGGCCCGAACTCCATCAGCTCGAGGCGGTGCCCGGCCGGGTCGACCGCGTAGGCCCGCGGCGAGCCCCAGATGTTCTCGCGCGGCGTGACCTCATGGCCCGCCACCTGCAGGCGCGCGATCGCGTTGGGGAGGTCCGGGCAGATCACCGCGGTGTGGCCGACCGGCTCGACCACGGGCTCGTCGACGAACAGGAAGTGGACGGTCTGGTCGCCGCGGGCCACCCACGACGCGATGTCGAGCAGGGCGTCGGGCGGCACGACCTCGTGCCAGCCGATCAGCGCCCAGAAGGCGACGCAGGCCGGGACGTCGGAGCGACGGGTCTCCAGCGCGACGTGGTCGATCATGCGATCCGCTCCAGGTTCTTGGCGTGGATGGCGCGCTGGGCGCCCGTGCGGCGCGCGAGCGGCAGCTGCGCGTCCTCGCCGGCCAGCGCCTCCAGGTACGCACGATCTTCCCGCAAGATGGCCATCGCGCGCGCCGCGTCCAGCACGTCGCCGTGGCCGGGGACGATCCAGGTCGCCTCGCTGACCAGCGGCTCCAGCCGCGCGAGCGTCGCCAGATAGGCGTCGCGCGAGCCGGTGGCCGACAGCATCGGGATCTCCACCGGCGAGAGGTAGTCGCCGACCACGAGCACGCCCGTCGACGGCATCCAGATGGCCATCCCGTCCTCGGTGTGGCCCTCGGTCGGGTGCAGCTCGAGCTCGACCTCGCCCAGCTCGACCCGCCCCGGCACGGGGAGCGCCTCGATCTGGCCGAGCGCCAGCGGGTGCTCGCGCTGCAGGTAGTGCTCCTCGTCGAACGCGCGCAGGTCCCGTTGCGGCCGCCCGGGCGCGCCGGTCAGCCGCGCGGCCGTCGTCTCGGCGCAGCCCAGCGCGGCGCCGGCGAAGATCGTCCGTGCGAGCAGGTGGTCCCAGTCGCCGTGGGTGACGAGCAGGCCGCTGAGCGGGAACGACGACTGCTCGAGGATCGCGGGGAGCACGTCCAGCTCGTCGGGCAGGACCGGCGAGTCGATGACGAAGCCCTCGTCACCGGCTCGCACGACGGTGCACGTCGTCTGCCAGATGCGGCTCGTGGCCACGAGCACGTCCTGGTGCAGGGCGCGGACGCGCATGGGATCGTCCCGGCTCCGGCTTCCCTAGCCCTGGAGCAGCTTGAACGCCTCGGCGAGGTTCTTGACCTCGGCCGTCGGCTTCTTGGAGCCGGCCTCGATCGTCTCCTTGCGGCGGTTGACCCAGATGACCGGGATATTCTCCTTGATGCACGGCTCGATGTCGTGATGCAGCGAGGAGGCGATGTGGACCCAGCCCTTCTTGCCGCCCACGCGACGCGCGCACTCCTTGAAGTGCGCGGGATCCGGCTTGTAGGAGCGGACCTGCTGGGCGGTGACCACGAGGTCGAAGTCCAGCGGGATGTGCCGGCGGGTCTGCCCGAGGAGCTTGTCGTCGATGTTGGAGATCAGCCCGACGTCGTAGTTCTTCTTGAACTTCGCCAGCTGCGCGTTGGTCTCCTTGAAGGGCCGCCAGCGCTCCACCGCATCGGGCAGGAATCCGGACCGCGAGGGCTCGAGATCCCATCCGATCCGCTTGGCGATCTCGACGGCGGTGCGCCGGAGGACCTCGGCGTACAGCTCGTAGGAGCCGGACTCGATCTCGCGGGAGATCTCGTGGAAGAGGGAGACGACCTCGTCGCGGTCGATGGTGAAGCCGTCTCTCGACGCCTCCTTCTCGAAAGCATCTGCGACGCCGGTCTCCCAGTCGATGAGGGTGCCGTACACGTCGAACGTGACGAAGGTGACGGTGCTAGGGAGGGCCATGAGGCCGCGCATTGTCGCAAACCCATAGATTTCTCTTCCTCATGGACCTGCTCGAATACCAAGGCAAGCAACTCTTCGCTCGCCACGGGGTGCCGGTTCCCCGTGGTGGGTACGCGACGACGGTGGCCGAAGCCGTCGACGTGGCTGACTCCCTCGGCTACCCCGTCGTCGTCAAGGCACAGGTGCTCATCGGCGGCCGCGGCAAGGCCGGCGGCATCAAGGTCGCCCAGAACGCGGAAGAGGCGCGCACCCACTCCGAGGCCATCCTCGGCCTCGACATCAAGGGCTTCGTCGTGCACGAGCTGTGGATCGAGGAGGCCAGCGACATCGCCTCCGAGTACTACGCCTCGTTCGTCTTCGATCGCTCCGCCAAGGCGACCCTCGCCCTGCTCTCGACCAAGGGCGGCATGGACATCGAGGCGGTCGCGGACGAGGATCCGACGGCGATCGCCCGTCTCCACGTCGATCCGCTGCTCGGCTTCCAGCCCTTTCACGCCCGGCGCCTCTGTTACGAGGCCGGCGTCGATGCCGACGTCGTCGCCGGCGTCTCCGAGCTGCTGACCAAGCTCTACGACGCGTACGTCTCCGAGGAGGCGCTGCTCGTCGAGGTCAACCCGCTGATCGTCAGCGGCGACCGCTCGGTCGGCGCGCTGGACGCGAAGGTCACGCTCGACGACAACGCGCTGTACCGCCACGCCGAGTCCTCCGAGCTGCGCAACCTCTCCAACGAGGACCCGCAGGAGCGGATGGCCAAGGAGCGCGGGCTGACCTACGTCAAGCTCGACGGCGACATCGGCATCCTCGGCAACGG
>JAOPZL010000160.1 GCA_025964175.1 Solirubrobacterales bacterium | reverse complement strand
GTGACGATCCCCGAGGAGTACGGCGGCATGGGGCTCGACCTGACGACCTACGCGATGATCGTCGAGGAGCTCTCGCGCGGCTGGATCTCGATCTCCGGCGTGATCAACACGCACTTCATCGGCTCCTACCTGCTCATGAAGTACGGCACCGAGGAGCAGCGCCAGAAGTGGCTGCCGAAGATGGCGACCGGCGAGATCCGCGCCGCCTTCTCGCTCTCGGAGCCGGAGCTGGGCTCCGACGTGCAGGCCATCAAGACGTCGGCCAAGAAGCTCGACGACGGCGGCTACGAGATCAACGGCCAGAAGATGTGGGTCACCAACGGCCTGCGCTCCGGGCTGGTCTTCACGCTCGTCAAGACCGATCCCGACGCCGACCCGCGCCACCAGGCCTTCACGTGCTTCATCGCCGAGAAGACCCCGGGCGAGCCGAACAACCCGGGCCTCACCGTCCCACCGCAGCTGCGCAAGATGGGGTACAAGGGCGTGGAGTCGACCGAGTTGGTCTTCGACGGCTACAAGTGCCCGGCCGAGAACATCCTCGGCGGGGAGGAAGCCGGCCTGAACAAGGGCTTCGCCCAGATGATGGACGCGCTCGAGGTCGGTCGCGTCAACGTCGCCGCCCGCGGCGTCGGCCTGGCCCAACGCGCGTTGGAGCTGGCGCTGCGCTACTCGCAGGAGCGCCGCACGTTCGGCAAGCAGATCGCCGACCACCAGGTGATCCTGTTCAAGCTCGCCGACATGGCGACGCAGACCGAGGCGGCCCGGCTGATGACGATCCGCGCCGCGCGCCTGAAGGACGCGGGCGAGCGCTCGGACATGGAGGCCGGCATGGCCAAGCTGTTCGCCTCCGAGGCGGCCCGCTTCTGCGCCGAGGAGTCGCTGCGCATCCACGGCGGCTACGGCTACTCCAAGGAGTACGAGATCGAGCGCGTCTACCGCGACGCGCCGCTGCTGCTGATCGGCGAGGGCACCTCCGAGATCCAGAAGATGGTCATCGGCAAGAAGCTGCTGCAGCGGAACAGGATCTAGGCTGCGTCTGTGTCCTCCGCTTCCGATACCGCCGCGCTCATCACGGACGCGGTCAACCGCGTGCTCGACGAGGTCCCGGCGCTCAAGCCCCTGAAGCTCGTCTTCCAGCTCGACCTGCGGGGGCGGGGCGACACCCAGCAGTACCGGGTGGAGCTGCCCGGCCCCATCGTCACCAAGGACACCCCCGACGACGCGAAGGTCCGCATCGAGGTCCCGCGCGCGTTCTTCAACGAGATGGCGAAGGACGGGCGCGTGGCCGACTGGCGCGAGGCGTTCACGTACGGGCAGGCCAAGGCCCAGGGGCCGACGCAGATCCTCCAGCTGATCGAGCGGGTCGTCGCCAAGCAGGAAGAGCGCAACGCCCACCGGCGCGCGAAGCCGCACTCATGAGTCCGGTCCGACCGGAGTGGGAGCCCCATGAGCGCACGATCATGGGCTGGCCCTGCCGGCTGGAGCTGTGGGACGACATCGAGGACGCCAAGGCCGATTACGCCGAGGTCGCCAACGCGATCGCGGCCTTCGAGCCCGTCCTGATGATCGCCAACAGCGAGGCCGACGCCGCCGAGGCGCGCGCCGCGCTGACCGCCAACGTCGACGTCTGGCAGGCCCCGATCAACGACTCGTGGCTGCGCGACAGCGGGCCGATCTTCACCGGCCTGTCGGCGGTCTGCTTCGACTTCAACGCGTGGGGGCGCAAGTTCGAGCCCTACGACGACGACCGGCGGATCGCGCCGCTGATCTGCGAGCACCTCGGACGCCCGTACACGCGTTCGGAGATGGTCCTCGAGGGCGGCTCGATCGCGATCGCCGCCGACGGGGCGATCATCACCACCGAGCAGTGCCTGCTCAACCGCAACCGCAACCCGGGCTGGACGCGGCAGCAGATCGAGCAGGAGCTGCTCGACCGGCTCGGCGCCCCCGCGGTCGTGTGGCTGGGCAAGGGACTGGTCGAGGACCGCGACACCGACGGCCACGTCGACATGATCTGCGTCCCGACCGAGTCGGGCGAGGTCCTGCTGCAGTGGTCCGACGACGACGACAACCCGAACCTGCCGCGGATGGAGCACAACCGCAAGATCCTCGAGGCCAACGGGTACGACGTCATCCTGTTCGATGCCCTCGCCTACGGTGACAACGACGCGATGAGCTACCTCAACGCCTACATCTGCAACGGCGCGGTGATCGTGCCGACCAGCGGGCAGGAGGAGCTCGACGAGCGCGCGCTGGAGATCTACCGGCTCGCCTTCCCCGAGCACGAGCCGGTGCCGGTGCCGGGGATGACGATCGCCGCGGGCGGCGGTGGCCCGCACTGCATCACGTCGCACGTCCCGATGCCGTGGGTCGAGGACCAGGGCTAGGCCGATGCGCCTGCTGACCGCGTACGACGTCCCGAGCTCGCCCGCTCGCGTCGACGAGCCCGCGCGCCGGCCCTTCCGCATCGGTGCCGTCCAGCAGCGCTGGAACCCGGACCCCGGCGCCCACCGCGCCGGCTTGGTTGAGGGCGTGCGCCTCGCCGCCGCCGAGGGTGCGCAGCTCGTGTGCCTGCAGGAGCTCACGCTCTCGCCCTACTTCGCGTTCACGCCGGACCAGCCCAAGGACTCCGCCGAGTCGATCCCCGACGGCCCGACGTGCGCGTTGGCCGCCGAGCTGGCCGCCGAGACGGGCTCCTTCGTCCACATCTCGCTGTACGAGCGCAACGAGGACGTCGCCGACGGGCTGGGCTACAACACCGCGGTCGTCCTCTCGCCGGCCGGTGAGGTCGTCGCGCGCACGCGCAAGCTGCACATCCCGGTGACCGCCGGGTACTACGAGGACAGGTACTTCCGGCCCGGCCCGCCCGGCGCCGACGCCTTCCCGGTCGTCGAGCTCGCCCAGGCGCGGCTCGGCTTCCCTACCTGCTGGGACCAGTGGTTCCCGGAGCTCGTCCGCGCGTACTCGCTCGCCGGCGCCGAAGTGCTCGTCTACCCGACGGCGATCGGCTCCGAGCCCGACCACCCGGACTTCGACACGCAGCCCCTGTGGGAGCGCGTGATGGTCGCCAACGGGATCGCCAACGGCACGTTCATGGTCGCGGTCAACCGCATCGGGACGGAGGGGCCGCTGACCTTCTACGGCTCGTCGTTTATCAGCGACCCGTACGGCCGCGTGCTCGTGCAGGCGCCCCGGGACGAGCCCGCCGTCCTCGTCGCCGACCTCGACCTGGACCAGCGCCGCGACTGGCTCACGCTGTTCCCGTTCCTGACCACGCGCCGGCCCGACGCCTACGCGTCGCTGACCTGATGTTCGCCGACGTCCCACGCCCGGCGATCGTCCAGAGCCCGATCCCGTTCCCGCGCAAGCGCAAGGCCGAGATGCGCCGCTACGCCGAGCGCCACTACGGGATCGACACGTACGAGCTGATCGCGCCGAAGGTCATCGTCGAGCACGTCACGGTGACGAGCACGTTCAGCGCGACGTTCAACACGTTCGCGCCCGATGTCGCCGACAGCGAGCTGCACGAGCTGCCGGGCACGTGCTCGCACTACGTGATCGACATCGACGGGACGATCCACCAGCTCGTCCCGCTGTCGATCATGTGCCGTCACACCGTGGGCCTGAACGACACGGCGATCGGCATCGAGCACGTCGGCCGCAGCGACGGGCAGGTCATGTCCGACCGGCGCCAGCTGCTCGCCTCGCTGCGCCTCACGCGCTGGCTGCAGGCGAAGTTCGGGATCGCCCGCAAGGACGTCATCGGGCACGCCGAGTCGCTCTCCAGCCCGTACCACCACGAGAACGTGAAGTCGCTGCGCAACCAGACGCACGGCGACATGAGCCACACGACGATGACGCGGTACCGCAAGCGGCTCTAGCGCGGGGCGGTGCTACAGCGCCGTGCGCCACGCGGTGCGCGTGGGGAGGAACTTCTCGGCCAGCGCCCAGCCGCCGAAGCAGAGGGTGCCGGCCATGCCGGTCGCCGACAGGAGGACGCCGGCCGCGGCGGTCAGGGCCACGCCATGGGTGCCGAGGATCACGACGACCGCGGCCGCACCGACCGACGGGCCGATCGGGAGCTGGCTGAGCGTGATCATCGCGATGAGGACGGCGATCGAGTCGAAGACGGAGGCATCGACGCCGATCGCGTGCAGCGCGAGGTAGTTGCGCGCGATCTGGCAGAACACGGCGACGATGACCAGGCCGAACACCCGGCCGCGGCCCTCGAGCGTGCGCAGGACGGCGAGGCCGCTCCAGAAGCCGGTCGTGCGCCGCTTGGACAGGCGGTTGAGGGCGAGGACTCCGGCGCCCGCACCGGTCACGCAGACGACGGCCGACCACCACGGCAGCCCGAGCGGGCCGAGCAGGGTGAACGAGGTCAGCGCGGCGAGCGCGATCTCGATGGCGACGATCGGGACCTCGGCGGCGACGAGCGGGCCGACGTGCGGGCACTGTGCGGGGGCCGAGCGGCGCAGCGTGGCGATGCGGGCGGCGACACCGGTCGCGCCGTTGACGATGCCCACCAGCCCGCCGATGCCCGAAGCGCGGAACACGCCGCGCCGGGGGATCGTCGATCCGGCGGCGCCGACGCACAGCCGCCACGCCTCGCTGCGCGACAGGAGCGCGACGAGCTGCAGGACGACGGCGAGGAGCAGCAGCCAGACGGGCGCGGAGTTGATGGCGTGGAAGAAGACGTCGCGACGCTGGGCGATCACGAAGATCAACGCGGCGAGGGCGACGAACGGGACGGTCAGCCCGAGGAGACGCTTCCAGGGCAGGCCCGCACGAGGTACGGGGCTGCTGTCGCTGTGGGTCGCAAGTGCGATGCTCGGCACCCTATCGAGGGCTCCTAAAGAGAATCGGTGAAGAACCTGAACGCGTGCGGCTCGGCGCTGGCGCCTCCGCGCGCGGACGGCGGTGCCGACTTGAAGGACGCCCCGATCTGCGACCCGACGTTGCGCGCGCGCACGGTGAGCCCGTGCGGTCAGCGCCCGCCCCAGCCGACACCGCGCAGCGCGTCGCGCACGTAGGACTCGCCGCCCGCGGCGAGCATCGCCAGGGCGGCCGTGAAGACGATCGCCAGCACGAGCGCGCGGGGACGGCGCGCGAGCAGCACCACCGGGAGCGCGAGGCCGACGAGCAGCTCGCCGGCCAGGACGGTGCGGGCGGCGCGGCCGCTCCACTGGGTCAGCAGGAGGATCGCCTCGCCGATGAGGCAGCCGGCGAGGATCGCCACCCCCAGCGCGCGCGTGAAGTCGGTGCCGCCGGACCGCCAGATCGCGCCCGCCGCGCCGAAGACCGCACCGGCGGCGAGCGCGGCGACGCCCCACGCCATCGCGACGGGCACCGTGTAGTCCAGCGCGGCGCGACCGACCTGCCAGAGGGTGAACGCGTACCAGGCGCCGGTGCCGCCGACGAGCGCAAGGGCCCCGGCGACCGCGCCCAGGACGACGCGGCCCGAGAGCGCGCCCAGCAGCCAGGCGACGGCCAGCCACGGCGCGCCCAGCGCGATGACCCACGGGCCGAGCTTGGTGACAGGCTCGGCGACCGGTCCGGCGTGCGCGATCAGCCCCGCGCCGGCGGCGGCGCGACCGACGACGCCGAGCAGGATCGCCGCGGCGAGCGTCGCGAGGACGACGAGCGCGAAGCGCCCGGCACCGATCGGCGCCGGCGCGGGCGCGGGAGTGCGCGCTCGGCGCGCGTCACCAGGCATGCCCGACGAACACCGGCTCGGGTACGAGCTCGACGCCGAACGCCGCCCGCACGCCGGCGGCGACCTCGCGGGCCAGGCCGACGAGCTGGACCGTCGTAGCGCCGCCGCGGTTGACCAGGGCCAGCGAGTGCTTGGACGAGATGCCGACCGTGCCCGCGCCGAAGCCCGGCTCGAAGCCGGCGCGCTGGATCAGCCATGCGGCCGATGTCTTCACGCGGCCGCCGGGCTCGGGGTAGCCGGGCGGGCGCTGCGGGGCGGCGCGCTCCACGAGCGCGGCGAACGCGTCGCCCCCGAGGATCGGGTTGGTGAAGAAGGAACCGGCGCTGACCGAGTCGGGGTCGGCCGGGTCGATGACCATGCCCTTGGCCCGGCGCAGCGCGATGACCGCCTCACGGACCTCGACCAGCGGCGCCACGTCGCCGACCTCGATGCCGAGCGTGCGGGCGAGCTCGGCGTAGGCGATCTTCTCGCTCAGTCGCGAGCTGCGCAGCCGGAAGCGGACGGCGAGGACGATGCGGTCGTCGCGGCCCTTGAAGGCGCTGGAGCGGTAGCGGAAGCCGCACTCGGCCGCGGTCAGCTCCAGGACGCGACCCGTCGGGCGGTGCAGGACGCGGACGAGGTCGATCGCCTGGGCGACGTCCTGCCCGTAGGCGCCGACGTTCTGGATCGGCGTGGCACCGGTCGAGCCGGGGATCCCCGACAGGCACTCCAGGCCGGTGAGGCCCTCGTCGATCGCGCGGTGCACGAGCGGGTCCCACGGCTCACCGGCCTGCACGGTGATCGTGTCGCCGTCGCGGGCCACGCCGCGCGTCTGGACGTGGACGACGGTGCCGTCGAAGCCCTCGTCGGCGATCACGACGTTCGAGCCGCCCGCCAGCACGAGCAGGGGGACGCCGCGCGCGTCGAGGTCGCGGATCGCGGCGACGAGCTCGTCCTCGCGGCGGACGACGACCAGGTCGCGGGCCGGGCCGCCGAGGCGCAGGGTGGTCAGCGACGAGAGGTCGACCGGACCGCCGTTCATACCTGTTCCTTCGCACACCAGAACGTGGTGCGGCCGCCGACCGTCGCGCGACGTACCGCGGCGCCGCAGCGCGGGCAGTGGCCGTCGCGCTTGCGGTGCTCGATGAACTCCCCGGTGTGGACGCCGCCGAGCGCGATGGCCGAGCGGATCGCGGCGCGCAGCCGCACGCGCAGGCGGTCCAGCTCCTCCTCGTCCAGCGAGCTCGCCTCGCGCAGGGGGGAGAGCTCGGCCTGCCACAGCGCCTCGTCGGCCAGCAGGTTGCCGACGCCGGCCAGCACCGTCTGGTCCATGATCCGCGTCTTCAGCGGCGCGGTGCCGCGGCCGACCCGCGCCCGGAAGTCGTCGCGCGAGATCTCGGCCGCGTCGGGCCCGAGGCGATCGATCCGCGGGTCGAGGATCGCGCGGCCCAGTCGCCGCGAGTCGCGCAGGACGAGCGCGCCGCCGTCCTCGAACTCCACCGTGAAGCGGTCCCAGACCGGCTTGGGCGGGCCGAGCTTGCGCTCGCTGGGCGCGTGGCCGTCGACGATGATGTGCCCGGCCATCCCGAGATGGAGCCCGAGGATCGGGCCCTCGCCGCCGTCGGTCTCGATCCACATCGACTTGCCGCGGCGTTTGGCCGCGGTCAGCTCACGACCGGTGAGCGCGGCCGAGATCTCGCCGGGACCGTGCGGTCGGGTCACGTAGGCGTCGGTGTCGTCGACCGTCGCGATGCGCCGTCCGAGGGCGCGCTCGGCGATCAGCGCACGGGCGCGCTCGACCTCGGGCAGCTCCGGCATGGGACTCAGGGTACGGAGCGGGCATGCTGTGGGGATGAGCGCGAAGGCATTCGACCTGGGCCGCGAGAGCCGCGGCGACGACGGGCGCTTCCAGCGCCAGGACAGCGTGTTCCGCGACATCGTCGCGTCGACGACCCCCGGGCGCCACCACCTGTACCTCTCCTACGCCTGCCCGTGGGCGCACCGCGCGCTGATCGTGCGTCACCTCAAGGGGCTGGACGACGTCGTCGGCGTCTCGTTCGTCAACCCCTACCGCGACGAGCGCGGCTGGATGTTCACCGACGCCGAGCACCACGACGACCTCCACGGCTGGACGCTGCTGTCCGAGGCCTACCTCGCCACCGATCCGGCCTTCGCGGGCCGCGTCAGCGTTCCGGTGCTGTGGGATCGCGAGGAGGGGCGGATCGTCAACAACGAGTCGGGCGACATCGTGAAGATGCTCAACCGCTGGGGGAGCGGCCCGGACCTGGAGCCGGCCGAGCTCCAGGACGAGATCGACGCGGTCAACGCGCTCGTCTACGAGAACGTCAACAACGGCGTCTACCGGGCCGGCTTCGCGTCCTCCCAGGAGGCCTACGAGGAGGCGTTCACCGGGTTGTTCGACGCGCTGGCCCGCCTCGACGACCGGCTGGGGCGCCAGCGCTACCTCGCCGGCGACGTCACCACGCTCGCGGACTGGCGGCTGTTCACGACGCTGGTGCGCTTCGACGCCGTCTACCACACGCACTTCAAGTGCAACGGCCACCGGTTGATCGAGTACCCCAACCTCTGGCCGTACGCCCGGGAGCTCTACCAGGTGCCGGGCGTCGCGCAGACCGTGCGCTTCGACGAGATCAAGCGCCATTACTACACGACCCACGACATGATCAACCCGACGCGCATCATCCCGGCCGGGCCGCTGGACATGGACTGGGAGGAGCCGCACGGGCGCGGGTAGGCTGGCGCCCATGAGCGCCCCCGCCACGACGATCTTCACCGTGATGACCGCGCTGGCAGAGGAGACCGGCGCGATCAACCTCGGGCAGGGATTCCCCGACGAGGACGGTCCGTCGCTGGTCGTCGAGGCGGCCGTCGCGGCGCTCCGCTCGGGGACCCAGAACCAGTACGCGCCGCTGGGCGGGGTGGCGCCGCTGCGCGCCGCCGTGCTCGACCACCAGCGCCGCCGCTACGGGCTGGAGCCCGAGGACGTGCAGGTGACCTTCGGCGCGACGGAGGCGCTGGCCAGCGCCCTGCTCGGGTTGCTGAGCCCCGGCGACGAGGTCGTCGTGCTGGACCCCGTCTACGACTCCTACCCGGCCATCGCGGCGATGGCCGGCGCGACGCTGCGCCGCGTCGCGCTGCATCCGCCCGACTGGCGGCTGGACCCGGAGGAGGTGCGCGCCGCGATCGGCCCGCGCACCCGGATGCTCCTGCTCAACTCGCCCCACAACCCGACGGGCCGCGTGCTGGACCGGGCCGAGCTGGAGGCGATCGCCGCGCTGTGCGTCGAGTACGACCTGATCGCCGTCACCGACGAGGTCTACGAGCACCTCGTGCTCGACACCGACCGCGAGCACATCCCGCTCGCGACGCTGCCCGGCATGGAGCAGCGCACGCTGACGATCTCCTCGGTCGGCAAGACCTATTCGCTGACCGGCTGGAAGATCGGCTGGGCGAGTGGACCGGCGGAGCTCGTCGGCGCGGTCCGCTCGGTCAAGCAGTTCCTCTCCTTCGCCGGCGGCACGCCGCTGCAGCACGCGGCCGCCGCGGCGCTGGGCGCGGGCGACGGGCTGCCGGGGGAGCTCGCGGTGGCGTTGCGCGGCAAGCGCGACCGCCTGTCCGCGGGCCTGACCGCGGCCGGCTTCGCCGTCCTGCCCAGCCAGGGCACGTACTTCGTCTGCGCCGACGCGGACCCGCTCGGCCACCCCGACGCGGAGGCGCTCTGCCTGCGCCTGCCTCACGAGGCAGGGGTCGTCGCGATCCCGATCTCCGCGTTCGTCTCCGACCCCGCGGGCGAGACCCGCTCCCTGCTGCGCTTCGCCTTCTGCAAGCGCGAGAGCGTGCTGGACGAGGCGGTGCAACGACTCGTGGCGTGGGCGGGCTGAACGCCTGCCGGCTGAGCGCCTACCAGTTGGGCGCGTGCGCGCGGACGGCCCAGCGCCCGTCGACGTGGTCCAGCTGGATGGGGATGCCGAAGCACTCGGAGATCAGCGGCTGCGTGATCGTGTCCTGCACGGGCCCGGCCGCGATCTCCTCGCCCTCGCGCAGCAGGAGGGCGTGGGTGGTGGTCGGCGGCAGCTCCTCGAGGTGATGGGTCACCGTGACGGTGGCCAGCTCGGGGCGCTTGACGGCCAGCCGGGTCATCGCCTGCAGCAGGCCCTCGCGGCTGGGCAGGTCGAGGCCGGTGATCGGCTCGTCGAAGAGCAGCAGGTCGGGCTCGCGCATCAGCACCCGGGCGAGGAGGATCCGCTGGCGCTCGCCCTGGGAGCAGCCGGCGTAGTGCCGGGTCTCGAGGTGGCCGCACCCGAAGAGCGCCAGCAGCTCACGGCCCTGGGCCAGGTGGGCGTCGGTGACCCGGGCGCCGATCATCGCCGCGGGCCCGGTGTTCTGCAGCGTGACGACCTCGAGGGCGGTCATGCGCTGCGCGAACGTGCGCGGCTGGCCCTCGATCGTCCCGACCCGCAGCCGGGGGTCGCGCAGACCGCCGATGCCCAGCGACCCGCCGAAGACGGTCACGCGGCCGGAGGTCGGCTCCAGCACGCCGGTGAGCAGGCGCAGCAGCGTCGTCTTGCCGGCGCCGTTGGCGCCGATCACCGCCCAGTGCTCGCCGGGGAGGACGCGCCAGTCGATGGCCCGCAGCAGCGGTCGCGCCGCGCTCTCCAGCTCGACCGAGACGTCCTCGAGGTTCAGTGCCTCCTGCATGCGTGCATACAGTACGGCGTCGACGCGACGAGACGACGAGACGACGCGCGTCATGTCGGCTTCCGGGCTCAGTCGCCGGGGGAGGTGGCGGCCGGCTTGCCGCCCTCGATGAGGGCGAGGTGGGCGAGGGCCACGTCGCGCGCCCACATCACGTGGGCCTTCATCAGCGACTCGGCCTGCTCGGCGTCGCGGTCCTTCAGCGCGTCGAGGATCTTGCGGTGGTCGTGCAGGGCCGACTCGCGGTTCTCGACCGAGTACGTCATGTAGGACTTGTAGATCAGCGGGACCGCTGTCACCTGGCCGATCATCGAGTTCAGCCGCTCGCTCTCGGCCGCGTCCATGATCGTCGCGTGGAAGCTGAAGTTCTCCTCCACGAGCTCGGGCAGGCGGTCGTCGTGGGCGCAGAGGGCCGCGTAGCGGTCCACGGAGCGGGCGAGGTCGTCGAGCTGGCGATTGGTCAGCAGGGGCGCGGCGGTGCGGGCTGCGTAGCCCTCGAGCACGGCCCGCAGCGAGTGCATCTCGCGTAGGTCCTCGGCGGTGAAGGAGCGCACGGCCGCCGGGCGATTGGGCGGCGTCTCGACCAGTCCCTCGCCGCGGAGCATGACGAGCGCCTCGCGCACGGGCGTGCGGCTGATGCCGAGCTGGCGGCCGAGGCTCTCCTCGCCGAGGGTCTGGCCGGGCTGCAGGTCACCGGCCAGGATGGCGTCGCGCAGCAGGCGCGCCGCGGAGACGCTCGTCTTCTCCCCCAACGGGGCGCCAGCATTGACCCTCAACCCAGACATGATCCCATCCTAGGGAGGCGGCATGCGTGTATGCAACCGGACGAAAAGCGCGCGATAGGGCGGGGTCGCTTGTCCTGCGTATACATGTATGCAATCCTCTGATCCATGCACGGAGACGACACCGACCGTACGTACGAGCGGGCCGGCTGGGGTGCGCGCACGCCACGGGGGTCCCGCCCCGCGGTCGTCGTCGTCGACCTCACGCGCGGCTTCACCGAGCCCGAGTTCCCGACGGGCTCCGACCTCACCGACGTCGTCGCCGCCACCGGCGACCTGATCGCCGCGGCTCGTGAGTCCGGCGCGCCCGTCCTCTTCACCACCATCGCCTACGGCCCCGCCGACGTCGAGGGCGGAGCGTGCGCCTGGCTGCGCAAGGCGCCGGGCCTGGGCATCCTGCGCGCCGGCAGCGAGCTCGCCGACCTCGACCCGCGCCTGCCGCGCCAGGACACCGATCCGCTGATCGTCAAGAAGGGTGCCTCGGCGTTCTTCGGCACCGACCTCGCCGCGATGCTCGTCACGCTGCGCGTCGACACCGTGCTCATCTGCGGCGCCACGACCAGCGGATGCGTGCGCGCGTCCGTGGTCGACGCCGTCCAGAGCGGGTTCGACGTCCTCGTCCCGCGCGCATGCGTGGGTGACCGGGCCGCCGGCCCGCACGACGCCAACCTCTTCGACATCGACGCCAAGTACGGCGATGTGATCGATCAGGACGACGCGCTGGCGTACGTCCGCAACCCCACCGCGACGGGCGCGGTCGTGCCGTGAACGTCGTCCTGCTGCCCGGCGACGGGATCGGCACCGAGGTGATGGCCCAGGCGCGCAAGGTGCTCGAAGCCGTCCTGCCCGGCCTGACGCTCACCGAGCACCGGATCGGCGGAGAGGCGATGGTCCACGACGGCGACCCGCTCCCGGCGGCCACGCTCGAGGCCTGCCGCAACTCTGACGGCGTGCTGATGGGCGCCGTCGGCGCCGGCGACTACGCGTGGAGCGGGCGCACGCCCGAGGACGGCATGTTCACGCTGCGCCGGACGCTGGACGTCTACGCCAACCTGCGGCCCTTCCGCAGCGGCGAGATCGACATGCTGATCGTCCGCGAGCTCGTCGGCGGTCTGTACTTCGGCGAACGCGGCACCCGCCCCGACGGCACCGTCTTCGACACGCTGGAGTACCACCCCGACCAGGTCGAGCGGCTCCTGCGCCGCGCGTTCGCGCTGGCCGGCACGCGGCGCGGCCGCGTCACCTCCGTGGACAAGGCCAACGTGCTCGCCACCTCGCGCATGTGGCGCGAGACGGCGGAGCGCGTGGCCCTCGACTTCCCCGACGTCGAGCTGGACCACCTGCTCGTGGACACCGCCGCGATGCGGCTCGTGCAGGACCCGGCCGGCTTCGACGTGATCGCCACCGAGAACACCTTCGGCGACATCCTCTCCGACGTCGCCGCCGCGATGGCGGGCGGGCTGGGCGAAGCCGCGTCGGCCTCGCTGACCGACGACGGCCCCGGCCTCTTCGAGCCCGTGCACGGCACGGCGCCCGACATCGCCGGTCGCGACATCGCCAACCCCACCGCCATGATCCGCTCCGTCGCCATGCTGCTCGAGCACGGGCTCGGACAGCCCGACGAGGCCGCGCGCGTCGAGGCGGCCCTGGAGCGCGTCGCGGCGCGCACGCCCACCGCCGACCGCGGCGGCAGCGCCACGACGAGCGCCTTCGGCGACGCCGTCGCCGGCGAGCTGCTGGGCGTGGGGGTCTCAGATGCCTGATCACGGAACGGGCGCGTCCGCGCCCACGCCCACGCCCACGCGCGTCAGCCCCGGCCAGCTCGAGGAGCTGCGCGTGCTCGGCGCAGAGAGCCGCTGGGTGCGCAACGGCGACGTCGACCTGCACGTGCTGGACTACGGCGGGGACAAGCCGCCGCTGCTCGTCCTGCCCGGCATCACCAGCCCCGCGATCACCTGGGACTTCGTCGTCGCGCCGCTGCGCGACCTCGTGCGCCCGGTCGTCATGGACCTGCGCGGCCGCGGCCTGTCCGGGCCCGGCGACGGCTACCGCGCCGGCGACTTCGCCCAGGACGCCCAGGCCGCGATCGAGCAGCTGGAGCTGGATCGCCCGATCGTGCTCGGCCACTCCCTCGGCGCGCGCATCGGCGCCGCGCTGGCGGCGTCCGGCACCGCGCAGCTGCGGTCGACGATCCTCGTCGACCCGCCGCTCAGCGGACCCGACCGCGGGCCGTACCCGACCTCCCGCGAGGCCTTCTCGGCCCAGCTGGACCAGGGCTACGCCGGGACCACGGGCGACGAGGTGCGCGCCTTCTACCCGCAGTGGCCGCGGGCCGAGCTGCTGCTGCGCGCCCGCTGGCTGAACACGTGCGAGGAGGCCGCGGTCCTGGCCACCTACGATGAGTTCACCCGCGAGGACTTCTTCCCGTGGTGGGCGGCCGTGTCCGCTCCCGCCGCGTTCATCCGCGGCGGCGACAGCCCCGTCGTGACCGAGAGCGGCGCGGCCGAGGCCGCGACCGTCAACCCCGCGGCGAGCCAGCACGTGGTCGCCGGGGCCGGGCACATGGTGCCGTGGGATCGCTACGCGGAGTTCATGGCGCAGTTGCGCGCCCTTCTGCAAGACCACCTCGCGTCCGCGGGGTAAGGACGAAAGAGACGGAGGAGCCCGATGTCTACGCCGACCTTCACCGACATGTGCCGTGAGCAGCTGGAGCTGTGCGGAATCGTCCCCGGGAGCACGGTCGCCGTGCTCTCCCAGGGCAACCAGCGCCGCAGCTACGTCGAGTCGTTTCTCGCCGCGGCGGCCCAGCTGGACGCGGTCGCCTTCAACGTCAACCTGCCCGCCGGCGACATGGGCAACGACGGCGAGGTCGGCGTCTGGACCGTCGGCGCCACGCCGCTGAAGGGCAACCAGCCCGCGATCGACGCGCTCAAGAGCGTCGACCTCGTCATCGACACGATCTTCCTGCTGTTCTCCAAGGAGCAGCTGGAGATCCAGGCGGCCGGCGCGAAGGTCCTGCTCTGCATCGAGCCGATCGAACACATCCGCGCGATGCCGCCGTCCAAGCGCCTGCGCGAGCGCGTCGAGGCGGGCCAGGAGATGCTGGCCAAGGCCAGGACGCTGCGCTTCACCAACGAGGCCGGCACCGACGTCACCTACCAGCTCGGCGCCTACCCGGTGATGACGCAGTACGGCTACACCGACACCCCGGGCCGCTGGGACCACTGGCCGTCGGGCTTCCTCTTCACCGGCGCGTCCGACGACGGCGTCGACGGCACGGTCGTGCTCGCCCCCGGCGACATCATCTTCCCGTTCAAGAGCTACGTGCAGACCCCGATCGAGCTCACCATCGAGAAGGGCTTCATCACCAACATCGCCGGCGACCTGGACGCCGATCTCCTGCGCGAGTACATGGCGTCGTTCAACGACCCGGACGCGTACGGCATCTCCCACATCGGGTGGGGCATGCTGGAGACCGCGCAGTGGTCGATCCTCGCCCACGACCGGCGCGGGATCGGCATGCACGGCCGCTCGTTCTACGGCAACGTGCTCTTCTCGACCGGCCCCAACGGCGAGCTCGGCGGTCCCAACGAGACGCTGTGCCACATCGACATGCCGATGCGCAACTGCACGCTCTACCTCGACGACGAGCCGATCGTGGTCGACGGCGACATCGTGGTCGACGTGCTCAAGGCCGACGACCGGGTTCAGGTCTGACGATGGCGGCCATCCTCTGGATCGACGAGCCCGGGGCCAGTGCGGCCCAGCTCGGCGGCAAGGTGAACTCGCTGGCCGAGATGACCGAGGCCGGATTCGCCGTCCCGCCCGCGTTCGGCGTCACGACCGATGCGTTCGCGCAGTTCGCGGCCGCGTCGGGTCTGACCGCGCGCATCAACGCGATCCGCGCCGGGCTGGACGTCGGTGACGTCGCGGCGGTGGACGCCGCCGCGGAGCAGATCGCGCAGCTGATCGAGCAGGCGCCGATGCCGCCCGCCCTGGCGGACGCGATCCGCGGCGCCTACGCCGAGCTGGAGCGGCGCGCGGGCGACGGCGTTCCCGTCGCCGTGCGCTCCAGCGGCGTCAACGAGGACCTCGAGGGGGCCTCGTTCGCCGGGCAGTACGACACGTACCTGTGGATCCAGGGCGCCGACGACGTGATCCACCACGTGCGCCGCTGCTGGTCCGGGCTGTTCAACGCGGCCGTGCTGACCTACCGGCCCAACGACGCGGTGGACGGCGACGGCGGCGGAGCCGCCGACGAGCTGCCGGGCATGGCCGTGGGCGTCCAGCAGATGGCCCGCGCCCGGACGGCCGGCGTCATGTTCACGCTGGACCCGATCAGCGGCGACCGGTCCAAGATCGTCATCGAGAGCTGCTGGGGGCTGGGGGAGGGCGTCGTCAAGGGCGACGTCACCCCCGACCGCCACCGGGTCGACAAGGTCGCGATGGAGATCCGCGAGCGCGAGATCGGCGACCAGAGTCACGAGTACCGCTTCGACGCGGACGCGGGCGAGGTCGTGCTCGCAGAGATCGAGGGCGATCGCGGCGCGCAGCCGTCGCTGAGCGAGGCCGAGGTGCTGGCGATCGCCGAGCTCGGCCGGCGCGTGGAGCGCCACCGCGGGGCTCCGCAGGACCTCGAGTGGGCGATCGACCAGGACGGTGCGCTGCACCTGCTGCAGGCTCGCCCGGAGACGATCTGGTCGGCCAAGCAGGCCGCCGGCGTCAGCACGGGCGACGAAGGCGGCGCAGTCGACCGCGTGATGGCGACGTTCCTGGGCGGCTTCGGCGCCCAGCCAGCCCGGTGAAGCCCGCCCCGCTGCAGTACGTGCGTCCCGCCTCGGTAGCCGAGGCGGTCGACGCTCTGGAGGAGCACGGCGGCATGGCCCGCGTGCTCGCCGGTGGTCAGTCGCTGGTGCCGATGCTCGGGATGCGGCTGATGCGCCCGTCCGCGCTCGTCGACATCAACGACCTCGGCGCCGAGCTCGGGAAGATCGACGGGCGCGGCGAGGAGACCGTCATCGGCGCCCTCGTGCGCTACTCGGCGCTGGAGACCTCGCCGGTGATCGCCGAGCGGCTGCCCCTCCTGCAGGAGGTCGTCCGCCACATCGGCGACCGGCAGGTCCGCAACCGCGGGACGATCGGCGGGGCCGTCGCCCAGTCCGACCCGACCGGCGAGATGCCGCTCGTCTGCCTGACGCTGGGCGCCCGGGTCGTCGCGCGCTCCGTGCGCGGCGAGCGCACGATCCCGATCGAGGAGTTCTTCGAGGGCTCCTACGCCAATGCCCTGGAGCCCGAGGAGCTGCTGGTCGGGCTGCGCTTCCCGCTTGCGCCCGTGCACTGCCGCTTCTTCGAGCGCGGCCGCAAGCACAACGACTTCGCCCTGCTCTCGATCGCCGTGGCCGGCTCGCCCGACGCCGACGGCCGTTGGAGCGGGGTGCGCATCGGCCTGGGCGGTGTCAACGACACGCCGGTGCTCGCGGAGGCCGCGGCCGCCCGGCTGGAGGGCCGCACCTGGGACACGGCCACGATCGCCGAGGCCGCCGAGCTGGCGCTCGAGGCCGCCGACCCGCCCGACGACGTCCGGGCCAGCGCCGAGTACCGCAACCACCTACTGCCGATCCAGCTGCGGCGCGTCCTGACCGACCTGGCGGGAGCTGAACCATGGAAGACCTGATCGAGATCACCGTCACCGTCAACGGCCGCGCCGTGCACGAGCGCGTGCCGGCGCGCATGCACGCCGCCGACTTCCTGCGCGGCCAGCTCGGCCTGACCGGGACGCACGTCGGCTGCGAGCAGGGCGTGTGCGGCATGTGCACCGTCCTGCTGGACGGCGAGGCGGTCAAGAGCTGCCTGCTCCTCGCCCCCCAGCTCGACGGCCACGAGGTCGCCACGGTGGAGTCGCTGGCCCCCGACGAAGGGCTCGCGCCGCTGCAGCAGGCCTTCAAGGAGGCGCACGCCCTGCAGTGCGGCTTCTGCACGCCGGGCTTCCTGATGACCGCGACCGCGCTGGCCCGCTCGGGCCGCACGCTCTCGCGCGATGACATCCGCGAGGAGCTGACCGGCGTGCTCTGCCGCTGCACGGGCTACGAGAACATCGTCACCGCCGTCGACCGCCACATCAACGGGGAGCACGTCGATGTCTGAGACGCTGGAGCAGACGCGCACGCGGGCCAACGGCGTCGGCGCGGCCGCGCTGCGCAAGGAGGACGACCGCCTGCTGCGCGGCGACGGCCGCTTCACCGATGACGTGGACCCGGCCCACGCGCTGCACATGGCGATCGGGCGCTGCCCCTTCCCGCACGCGCGGATCCTCGAGATCGACGTCTCGGCCGCGGCCGAGCTGGAGGGCGTCCAGCAGATCCTCGTCGGCGCCGAGGTCGCCCAGCGCACGGAGCCGATCTCCGTCCTGCGGCCGGTTCCGGGCGCGCCGCAGCTGCCCTACTACGCGCTGGCCGGCGAGGTCTGCGTCTACGAGGGCCAGCCCGTCGTCTCCGTGGTGGCCACGAGCCGCGCGGTGGCCGAGGACGCCATCGAGCTCATCGACATCGACTACGACCCGCTGCCCCACGTCAGCGACGTGCTGGAGGCGCTCGCCGACGACGCGCCGGTCCTCCACCCGCTCCAGCTGTCCTCCAACCTGCTGGCCACCAACCCGCAGGGCAACGGCGACCCCGACGCCGTGATGGCCGCCGCGCACATCGTCGTGTCCGACCGCTTCCGCATCAACCGCGTCACCGGCCTGCCGATGGAGCCCCGCGCGATCGTCGCGCACTGGCGCCCCGGCGCGCGCGAGCTGACCGCCCACGTCTCCACGCAGGTCCCGCACCTCGTGCGGATGCAGCTGGCCGAGTCGCTGCGCCTCGACGAGGGCGACGTGCGCGTCATCACCTCCGATGTCGGCGGCGGCTTCGGCCTCAAGCTCGGCGTCTACCCCGAGGACGTGCTCGCCTGCCTGCACGCGATCGACCTGCGGCGCCCCGTCAAGTGGACCGAGGACCGCCTCGAGCACTTCCGGGCCACGACGCACGCCCGTGAGGCCGTGCACGACTTCGCGATCGGCGCCGACGCCGACGGCCGGATCACGGCGATGACGAACACCTACACGACCGACCTCGGCGGCCAGAACTCGCCGTTCGGCTCGGCGCAGCTGTCGTCGATCGTCTTCACCGGCCCGTACCGGGTCGACGACGGCTTCGTGCAGCGCCGCGTCGCGCTGACCAACAAGACGCCGGTCGGCGCCTATCGCGGCTACGGTCAGCCCGAGGTGAACTTCGCCCGCGAGCTGCTGATGGACCGGCTCGCCCGCCGGCTCGGCATCGATCCGCTCGAGCTGCGGATGCGCAACATGCTGGCGCAGGAGGACCTGCCGTGGCGCAACCCGGCCGGCGCCCTGTACGACAGCGGCGACTACCGGCTCGCGCTGCAGATGGTCGCCGACGCGGTCGACTACGACGCGCTGCGCGCGGCCGGCCGTGAGCGCCCCGACGGGCGCCGGGTCGGCATCGGCCTGACCTCGTTCGTCGAGCGCACCGGCTACGCGTCGGCGAAGTTCCTGGCCAACCGCGGATCGCGCTACGGCGCCCACGAGTCGGTCACGCTGCGCGCCAACCGCTCCGGCGGCATCGACCTCTTCACCGGCGTCTCGTCGATGGGACAGTCCTCGGAGACCGCGTTCGCGCAGATCTGCTCGCAGGTGCACGGCATCGCGTTCGACGCGATCCGCGTGCACGCCGGCGACACCGGGGCGACGCCGCTGAACACCGGTGCCTTCGCGTCGCGCACGCTGATCGCGGCCGCCGGCGCCGTCTCCGCGGCCGCGACCGAGCTGCGCGACAAGACGCTGCGCATCGCCGCGCACCGCCTGGAGCTGGATGACGTCGACGGGCTGGAGGTCGACGGCGACGCGGTCGTCGTCCAGGGCGACCCCTCGCGCCGGATCCCGCTCGCCGAGCTGCACATGGCGGCGATCATCGGCCAAGGCATCCCGGTCGACGAGCATCCCGGCCTCGAGGCCACCGCGCACTTCGAGCCCGAGCACGCGGCCTACGCGTTCGGCAGCGCGGCCGCGGTCGTCGCGGTCGACCCGGAGACGGGCGACTTCGAGATCGAGCGCTTCGTCCTCGTGCACGACTGCGGGACGATGGTCAACCCGACCCTGGTCGACGGCCAGGTCCGCGGGGCGCTGGCCCAGGGGTTCGGCGCGGCGCTCAGCGAGGAGCTGCGCTACGACGCCGACACCGGGCAGCTCGTCAACGGCTCGATGCTCGACTACTTCGTCCCCACCGCTGCGGACCTCCCGCCGATCGAGCTGCATCACACCGAGGTGCCCTCGCCGTTCACCACGTTTGGCGTCCGCGGCGTCGGGGAGATCGGCACGATCCCCCCGGGTGCCGCCATCGCCAACGCCGTCTGCGACGCGCTGGCTGATTTCGACGTCCAGATCTCCCGGCTGCCGGTCACGCCGGAGCTCGTCTGGCGGGAGCTGCAGCAAGCCCGCAACCGAAGCGAGACGCCATGAAAGTCCAGCAGTCCTTCGTCATCGCCCAGCCGCGCGAGCGGCTCTGGGAGTTCTTCGAGCAGGTCGACGTCGTCGCGCGTTGCGTGCCCGGCGTGGAGTCGGTGGAGGTCGTCGACGCCGAGAACTCCAAGATCCGCATGACCCAGGCCGTCGGTCCCATGACCGCGACGTTCGACCTGAAGATGAAGATCACCGAGCGTCGTCCGCAGGAGCTCATGGAGTTCACGGCGGTCGGGCGCGCCGTGCGCGGCGCCGCCGGCAACGTGCGCACGGTCAACATCGTGACGCTCGAGGAGGCCGAGGACGGCACGCGCGTGAACCTCTCCTCCGACATGGCCATGGGCGGCGTGCTGGGCTCGGTCGGGCAGAAGATCATCGCCAAGCAGGCGGGCGCGATCACCCAGGAGTTCTCGGCCTCGCTGGAGCGCGCGATCAACGGTGAGCCCGCGCCGAGCGGCGCCCCGGCCGAGCCGCCCGCCGCGGC
>JAOPZL010000143.1 GCA_025964175.1 Solirubrobacterales bacterium | reverse complement strand
GCCGCGGCGTCCGAGCGCGGCGCGGGTGCGCGGCCCGGCGATGCCGTCGGCCACGAGGCCGTGACGGCGCTGGAAGGCACGCACCGACGCGATGGTTCCGGGGCCGCGCAGGCCGTCGACGGGACCGTCGTAGAGGGAGACGGCGCGCATCGCGACCTGGAGGGCGGCGATGTCGGCGGGGTCCCCGCGCGCGGCGGGAGCCGCGGCGCCGAGGAGCGCCAGGACGGCCACGGCGAGGGCGATGCCCCGGGCTCGCATCGTGTGCCCTTCGCCGCCGCGGCGGTGGGTCCTGTCCGAGCGGCGCCGGCGGGCATCCTGATCTCACCGCGCTCGGCGTCCGCGGGCGGGCGCTGGGCCCGCCGGCGGACGCGCGGAGCCCACGCCTACGGCTTGTAGCCCTCGGGGGCGCGGATGGGGCCGAAGTCCACGCCGGCGAAGTTGGACTTCGTCAGCGAGATCACCGGCGTGACGACCGTCGCCTCGACCGGCTTCTTGCGGATCGCGTTCACCGCCTGGGTGACCGCCTGGCGGCCCTGTTCGACGATCTCCTGCACCGAGACGCAGGTGAAGGCGCCGCTCTTCAGCAGCTGCTCGGCGGCAGGGCTGAAGTTCGAGCTCGACACGTTCACCTGGCCCGCCTTGTGCGCGGCCTGGATCGCATCGACCGCACCGGAGCCGATGTCGTCGGTGGCGCTGTAGATGCCGGTCATCGCGGGGAACCGCTGCAGCCAGCCCTCGACCGTGGTCAGCGCCGCGTTGCGGTTGTCGGCCAGGCGCGACGTCGTGACGACCTTGATCCCCGGGAACTTGCTCTTGAGGGTGTCGGTGAAGCCCTTGGCGCGCGCGTCGGCCCAGGTCTGCGCCGGAGGGCCGCCGAGCACGCCGACCTCTCCCTTGCCGTTCATGGCCTTGCCCAGGCACTCGGCCTGCATCTGGCCCATCGTCGGGTTGTCGGTGAAGACCTGCGAGACGAGCTTGCCCTTCGGGACGCTCGACGCCCCGACGACGGGGATGTTCTGCGCGGCGGCCTGGTCGACGACCGACTTGATCGCGTCGGCGTTCGTGGCGCCGACGATCATGCCCTTGACCCCGCGCTGCATCAGATCCTGGATCTGCGAGATCTGCTGGTTGGCCTTGTCGTCGCCGCCGGCGTTCGCCGTCACGACCTTGACGCCGAGCTTCTTGGCCTCGTCCTGGACGCCATACGCGATGGAGATCCAGAACGACTCGGACATGCTCGGCACCGACAGGCCGATCAGCTCACCGCCACCGCCGCTGCCACCACTTGTCCCCTGGTCAGTGCCGCCGCTCGTGTCGCTGCCACCGCAGCCAGCGGCGGCGAGGACCAGGGCGGCCGCCGCAGCTACCGCCGTCCATCGGAAATGCACCATCAGTACCCCTCCTTGACCGTTGCGACGTCGTGATCCAGCGGACTGCGCGGTCGGCCAGTCCAGCACCGAGGATCACGGCGCCGAGGATGATTTCCTGCGTGAACGACGAGATGCCGGCGAGCGTCAGTCCGTTGTTGAGCGACTGGATGAAGAGCGCGCCGATCAGCACGAAGACCGGCTTGCCGACGCCGCCCGCCAGGTTGGCGCCGCCGATGACGGCGGCCGCGATCGTCGAGAGCTCGAGGCCCTGTCCCTCCGTGGGCAGGCCGGCCCCGGCGCGTCCGACCAGGACGAGAGCGGCGATGCCGGCCAACAGGCCGGTCAGCGCGTAGGCGAACAGCAGCGTCCGCGCCGGGCTGACCCCTACCAGCTCGGCCCCCGGCGGGTTGCTGCCGAGCATGTGGATGCGCCGTCCGGCCCGCGTCCGGCTCAGCATCACGGTCACCGCGATCGCGAGCGCCGCGGTGACCAGGAAGCTGATCGGGATGCCGGCGAGGCTCCCGTAGCCGAGCTGCGAGAGCGGGTTGTCGCCCTCCAGCGCCACCGCCTGGTTGCCGCTGATCGCGAGCACCAAGCCACGGGCGACCGACAGCATGCCCAGCGTCGCGATGACGGGCTGGACGCGGAAACGGCCGATCAGCACGCCGTTGACCAAGCCACAGCCCAAGCCGACGATCGGCGCCATCGCGAAGCCGATCGGGCCCAGCGCGTTGACGCACATCACCGAGATCACCGCCGCCAGCGCCGCCACGGATCCGACGGAGATGTCGAAGCCGCGCGTGATGATCACGATGAGCTGGCCGAGCGCGATGATCGCCAGCGGCGCCATCTGGCCCAGCAGCCCCTTGAGGTTGCTGACCTGCAGCTCCTCGGCGGAGAGGAAGCTGAACACCGTGATCGAGACGACGAGGCACAGCGGCGCGACGAGCCCACCGCCGATGCCCTGCAGCGAGAGCTGTGCGATGAGGCGCCTCATGGCAGCTTCTCCCCGGCCGGCGTCGTCGCGGGCGTCTGGCCGACCGACGGTCGGCCGACGCTCCATCGTCCCCGGCGGCCCGTGGCGCCCGCTCCGAGCACCGAGGCGACGGTGAGCACGCCCACGACGATCAGCTGCACGTCGGAGGAGACGTTCAGCAGCAGCAGCCCGTTCGCGGAGACCGTGACGACGAGCACGCCGATGATCACGCCGCTCACGCGCCCGCGACCGCCGCTGAGCGACAGGCCGCCGATCGCGCACGCCGCGATGGCCTCGAACGCCAGGGTCGGGTCGAGGTCCGGCTGGCCGGAGTGCACGCGCGAGGTGAGGATCAGGCCGGCCGCCGCCACGAACGCGGCGGCCGTGACGTAGGCGAGGAAGGTCGCCCGGCGCACGCGCAGGCCGGCGGCCCGGGCCGCCTCGGGGTTGGAGCCGATGAGGAACCAGATCCGCCCGATCGTCGTCCGGCGGAAGAGGACGCCGAGCACGACGAAGCCGACGAGCGCGAGGACGATCGGAGCCGAGAGCGGTCCGACGCTGCCGTTGCTGGGCCACGAGAACGCCCCGCTGGGCGGCGCTTCGACCGGGATGCCGGCGACCAGCACCGACGACAGGCCGTGGACCGCCGTCAGCGTGCCCAGCGTGGTCAGGAACGGCGGGATCTCGAACCGCGCGATGAGCAGCCCGTTCACCGCGCCGACGGCGAGCACGGCCAGCGCGCCGAGGGCGAACGCGGGGATGATCCCGCGGTCGATCTCGAGCACGGTGACGACGCTCATGAGCGCCACCGCGGACGCCATCGAGAGGTCCAGGCCGCGGGTGACGATCACCACGGCCTGTCCGCACGCGACGAGCGCCAGCACCGCCGCGGTGCGCCCGACGTTGGAGACGTTGTGCGCGCTGGCGAAGCCGGGGGCGAAGATCGTCAGCCCGGCGACCAGCACGACGAGCAGGTAGAGCGCGGGCGGCGCGTCGGCCCGGAAGCGCCGCAGGGAGTCGACGGCGTGCGTCATCTCCTGGCTCCTGTGAGGTGGTGGACGATCTCCCCGACGCCGGCGTCTGGCTGGACCTCGGCGGCCATGCGGCCCGAACGCATGACGATGACGCGGTCGCTGAGGGCCATGACCTCGTCGAGGTCGCTCGAGGCCACCACGACGGCCAGCCCCTCGCTCGCCGCCGCGAGGATCGCCTGGTGGATCTCCTGGCGTGCCGCGATGTCGACACCTCGGGTCGGCTCGAGCGCGACGAGGACCCTGGCCGTGCCGGTCAGGTTGCGCGCGACGAGCGCCTTCTGGCGGTTGCCGCCGCTGAGCGCGGTGATGTCGGCGTCGGGGTCGGCGGGCGTGATGCGCAGCTCGTGCAGA
Organism: Solirubrobacterales bacterium; assembly: GCA_025964175.1. GTDB lineage: Bacteria > Actinomycetota > Thermoleophilia > Solirubrobacterales > Solirubrobacteraceae > Capillimicrobium. The sequence continues at coordinate 14,695 of JAOPZL010000143.1, read as the reverse complement.
CGGCCGGAGAACTCCTTGCGCTCGAGGCCGACGCGCAGCCAGCCGCGCCGCGCCAGGCGCCACAGGCTCGAGGCGCTGGCGTTGTGGAGCACCGACTGTCCCGGGAAGAGCCCGTCGCGGTCGCGGTCGGCGGGGATGTAGCCGACGCCGGCACGCAGCGCGGCAGCCCGGTCGCCCCCGCGCAGCGCGCGCCCCTCGAGCTCGACGGTGCCCGACCCGATCGGCCGATCGCCGGCCAGGACCTGCGCCAGCTCGGTCGCGCCGGAGCCGATCAAGCCGACGATGCCGAGCACCTCGCCCCGGCGCACGTCGAGATCGACGTCGCGGAACCCGCCCGGCACGGCCAACGACCGCGCGCTCAGGACCGCCGGCCCGGCCGGCGCCGCGCGTCGGGCGGGCTGCTGGACCTGATGGCCGACCATCGCCTCGACCATGTCCCGACGCGAGAGCCCGGAGGCCTTGACCGACTCCAGGATGCTGCGCCCGTCGCGCAGGACCGTGATGCGGTCGGCGAGGTGCTCGACCTCGTCGAGGCGGTGGCTGATGAACAGGATCGCCCGTCCCTCGGCGCGCATCGTCTCCAGGACCCGGAACAGCACCTGGATCTCGTTGCCGGTCAGGGACGTCGTCGGCTCGTCGAGCAGCAGGACGCGGCAGTCGCGGATGACGCTGCGCGCGATCTCGACGAGTTGGCGCTGGGCCAGCGACAGCTGCGCGATCGGCGCGCCGAGGTCGACGTCGAGGCCCACGGCGGCGAGCGCCTGGCGCGCCCGCTCCGCGTGCCGGCGCGTGTCGCTCCACGCGAGCGCGCGGCCACGGGCCAGCTCGAAGGCCAGCAGGTTCTCCAGCACCGAGAGGTGCGGCATGAGGCTCAGCTGCTGGTAGATCGGGAGGATGCCGCGGCCGATGGCGTCGGGGACGTCGTGCAGCTGCGCGGGCTGGCCGTCGATGCGCACCTCGCCGGTGTCCGGCCGGATGCCGCCGACAAGGATCTTGATGAGCGTGCTCTTGCCCGCGCCGTTCTCGCCGAGCAGCGCGTGCACCTCGCCGCCGCGCAGCTGCAGCGACGCATCGGCGAGGGCCTGTGTGGTGCCGAAGCGCTTGCTGGCGTGCGAGACGCTGAGGATCGTCTGCCCGCGCTGGCTCTCGTGGCTGGTGATGAGCGCGCTGAGCGCGTCGGTCGTCGGGGTGGAGGTCACGGCTGCCGCGCCTTCGTGCCGCCGGCTCCGCGATCGGCCATCGGGGGCATGAGGCGATGCCAGTCGGTCACGGTCTGGTAGGCGGCGCCACAGGCCAGCAGCCGCCCCTCGGCCCAGGGCCGGGTCACGAGCTGCAGGCCCATCGGCAGCCCGTCGGAGGCGAACCCGATCGGGACCGACATGGAGGGCAGCCCGAGGAAGTTGAACGGCCGGTTCAGGCGCAGTGCCGCCAGCGACACCGGCACGCCCTCCTCGGCCCCGTCCACGACGGCGGCCACGGTCTCGGGCGAACGACCGGTGGTCGCGGTCACGACGACGTCGACGTGCGAGAGGATCCGGTCGCGGAACTCCAGCAGGGCGCGGCCCTGGTAGCGCAAGGCGTCGACGTGGTCGGCGCCGCGCGAGGCCAGCGTCGTCTCCAGGCGCGAGCGCGTCGCGGGCGCGTAGTCCGCGCGACGGCGGGCGAACGTCGAGCCGTGAACGGCGCCGATCTCCGCCCAGGTCAGGACCGTCGCGGCGATGTCGTAGCGCGCCAGGCACGCCAGGTCGATCTCCACGACGCGGGCGCCGAGGCCCTCCAGGACGCCGATCGCCGTCTCGACCGCCGCGTGCACGTCCTGCCCCGTGGTCGCCGCCAGCTGCGCGCGGTCGACGCCCAGACGCACGCCGTCGAGCCGCCCGCTCTCGCCCGCCAGGTCGCGGGCGAACGCCGGGGCGGGCACGTCGAAGCTGCTCGGATCGAGCGGGTCGTGCCCGGCCGCCGCCTCCAGCACGATGGCCGCATCCTTCACCGACCGCGCGAGGATGCCCAGCGTGTCCTGGGAGTAGGACATCGCCACGGCACCGCGCTTGGGCAGCCGGCCGAACGTCGGCTTGAGCCCGACGACACCGCAGAACGAGGCGGGGATGCGGACCGAGCCGCCCGTGTCCGAGCCGATCGCGAAGGGCACGACCCCGGTGGCCACAGCCGCCGCCGCGCCGCTCGAGGAGCCGCCCGCGATGCGGTCGGTGTCCCACGGGTTGCGCGTGTGGCCGAAGTCCGGGTTGGCCCCCGTCGCGGCGTAGCCGAACTGGTCGAGGTTGAGCCGGCCGAGCGAGATGGCGCCCGCGTCGGCCAGCCGGTCCAGCATGGGCGACGTGCGTCCACGCATGTGGATCGGGACGTTGCGCGACCCGGCGCTCGGCGTGAAGCGGTCGCCCACGAACACGTCCTTGTGCGCGAACGGCACGCCGAACATCGGGCGGTCGCGCTCGTCGGCCTGGGCGTCCAGCGCATGGGCCCGCTCCATCGCCGCCTCGGCCTCGAGCTCGATGAAGCACGCCAGCTCGGGATCGACGCGGCGCGCCTGCTCCAGCCGTGCCTGGGTGACCTCGGCACAGGTCGTCTCGCCGCGGCGGATCGCGCCGGCGACCTCGGCCACCGACCACGTACGCATGTCACTCACGTCGCGCCTCCGCGGCCAGCAGCCTGCGGAACTCGTACATGTCGTCGTCCACGGCCAGCTCGTCGGCGATCGCCGAGAAGGCATCGAGGACCGGCGCCACCGACGCGGCGATCTCCTGCGCCCGCTCGGGCGTGAGGGCGACGCCGCGCGACAGCGCGGCACCCTCGACCCATGCACCGTCGTAGCGGCTCGTATGCGGCTCGTGGTCAGACATGACCGAACTTCGCCAGTGCGTCGGCGAGGGACATCCCGCCCGCGAGCTCGGCGCGGATCTCACGCTCGCTGGCGCCCATGGCCTCGGCGAGCTCGAGCACCTGCTCAACGACGGCCGCGGGGATGCTGAGCGCGCCGTCGTCGTCGGCGAGGATGAAGTCGCCGGGTCGGACCTCGACGGCGGCGACCGTCGCGCCTGGCAGCGACACCGGCACATCCCAGGCGTTCACCTTCCACCGCCCGATCGACTGGATCGGCGTGCGGTAGCGCGCGTAGACCGGGAAGCCGAGCTTGCCGATCCAGGCGACGTCGCGGACACCGCCGTCGACCAGCGCCCCGACGCAGCCGCGCTCCTTCATGCCGATCGAGATCAGCTCACCGAAGTAGCAGATGCCCTCGCCGCCGCCGCTCCAGACCGAGACCGAGTCCGGCGGCAGCTCGGCCAGCGCGCGCATCTTGTCCGGGTCGCCGCCGTCGTAGCCGTACGGCGCCGTCTGGCCGCGCACGGTGAACGCCCAGCCGGCGAGCCGGCCGGCGTCGGCGGGACGGGGCGCGAAGTCGGCGGCCAGACCCTGGTGGTGCAGCCCGAGCTGATCCAGCACGTCGGCGACGTTCGAGGTGTCGACCGCGAGGAAGCGCTCTCGGATCGTCTGGGCGGCCGGCACGGTGTCCTGGTTCATGGGAGTTCCTCTCGCTCAGCGCTAGACGGTGGGGATCAAGCCGCCGTCGACGCGGATCGTCGATCCGGTGACGTAGGAGGCGCCGTCGCCGGCCAGGAAGGCGACGACCGACCCGTACTCGTCCGGCCGGCCGTAGCGGCCGAGCGGGATGGTGGCCGTGCTCGCCGTGCGAATCTCCTGCACGTCCACCCCCTCGCGCTTCGCGCGCGCTTCGTCGAGCTGGGTGATCCGTCCCGTCGCGATGCGCCCGGGAAGCACGATGTTGACGGTGACGCCGTCCACGCCGACCTCTCGTGCCAGCGTCTTGGACCAGCCCACCAGCGACATGCGCAGCGCGTTGGAGACGCCGAGGTTCGGGATCGGCGAGACGACGCCCGACGACGTGCTGCTGATGATCCGGCCCCACCCGCGCTCCCGCATGCCCGGCAGCACGAGGTCGGTGAGGTGGATGACGCCGAGGACCATCGAGCGGAAGTGGCTCGACCAGACCTCGGGGTCGACGCCCGCGGCCGTCGACGGCGGCGGACCGCCCGTGTTGTTCACGAGGATGTCGACCTCGCCGAAATGCTCTCGCACCGTCTCGAGGTGGCCGGGGAACGTCTCCAGCGCGCCGATGTCCCACTCGACCGCCACGGCATTGCCGCCGGCGCTCTCGATGTCGGCCACCGTCGCCTGCGCTCCCGCGACGGAGATGTCGGCGACGGCGACGTTCGCGCCCTCGGCCGCGAGCGCCCGCGCGATCGCGCCGCCCAGCCCGCCTCCGCCCCCGAACACCAGGGCGCATCTCCCGCTCAGCTTGAGATCCACGTCGTCGTCCTCTGTCTCTTGGGGTTCAGGACCCGACGCGCAGCGCCGCGTGGCGCTTGCGCAGCAGGCTCAGGACGGACAGGGCCGTGATGCGGCCCGTCCGGGGGTTCTCGGAGGGCACGTTCTCGATCGTCATGGTGAAGTCGGCGACGTCCGCCTTGACCTCGATCGTGTGCGTGTTGCGCGTGACGCCGGGGTCGACCCAGATCTCGACGAACGTGTTCTCCGGGCCGGCGCCCGCGAGCGCCAGCGCGGCGGCGACGTTGAGGTTCGCCGGGAAGCCCTCGGCGGCCTCGCGCGCCGTGCCGGAGAAGATCCGGACCGGCTCGTCGACCTGCTCGACGTCCACGTCCACATCGGCCAGGTGCGGGGCCCCGACCAGTCCGCGGCCCGGCTTGCGGGTGACCATGTGGACCGACCGGATCGTGCCCTCGGCGGCGGCGCTGACGGCGTCGAGCCCCAGCAGCGCGCCGGTCGGCACGCTGATCTGGCCACCGCACTCGCGCGCCAGCTCGATCAGGTCCGGGCGCCCGAGCAGGGCGCCGGCGCTGAGCACGATGACCTCCTTGCCGGCGCGCAGGACCGGCTCGACGATCGCCGGCAGGACCGCGGCGGGTGCACATTCGACGACGATGTCCGCCAGCGGCTCGAGCTCCTCGATGGTGACGACCGGGACGCCCTCGATGCCGAGGCGCTCCAGCGTCGCGCGCGCCTTCTGGTGGTCGCGCGCCGACACGGCCGTCAGCTGCAGGCCGTGGACGCCCTCATCCAGGCGCTTGGCCAGCTCCTGCCCGATCGCGCCGAACCCGGCGATGGCGATGGTGCTCGTGGCCGACTGCGGGCTCAACGGCCGCTCCCGGTAGCGACCGGCGCGGCGTCGGCCGGACGCGGCTGCACCTCGCGCTCGAAGTGGTCGGCGATCTCGCCGGGCGTGGTGAACCAGATCCGGTCGCGGTGTCCGACGATGTGCTCGAGCGCGGCGCGGAAGCGGCGCAGGCGGTACGGGTGGCCGACGATGAAGCTGTGGAGGACGATGCCGAGCGCCAGTGGCTGCGCCTCGGACTGCTCGAGCATCTCGTCGACCTGGTCGACGGCCATCTCCGCGAACTGGGCCGCCCCGACGTCATGCAGCACGATCGCGGGGACGTCGTTGACCTCGTGGGGGTACGGGACGCTGAGCAGCGGGCCGCCGCTCGTCGCCATCCACGTCGGCTGATCGTCGATCGGCCAGTCCAGGGTGTAGGTGAAGCCCAGCTGCGCGAGCAGGTCCTCGGTGTTGCGGCTCGGGTTGGCGCCCGGGCTCATCCACCCGCGCGGCGCAACGCCGTCCGCGCGCTCCATGACGTCGCGGACCTCCTGGATCACCGCACGCTCGGTCTCCACGTCCAGGCCGTTCGGGTGCTGGCCGTTCGTGCGGCCGTGCGCGACGAACTCCGAGCCCGCCGCCCGATAGGCGTCCATGAGCTCGGGGCAGTGCTCGTAGCACGCGCTGTTGACGAGCGCCGTCGGGCGGATCTCGAGCCGCTGCAGCATGTCCAGCAGGCGGAAGCCGCCGACGCGATTGCCGTACTCGCGCCAGCCCCAGTTGTAGGTGTTGGGATGGTCCAGGCCGGGCGAGTAGGACAGCCCGAGGCCGCCCTCGCCGTACGGGAAGTGCTCGATGCAGGCGGCGACGTAGAGCGCCAGGCGCTTGCCGTCGGGCCAGCTGAAGTCCTTGCGCCCGGTGATGGGCGAGTACGGGAACCGGTGATGGTCGGGCAGCATGTCCTGCGTCCTCCTCGCGTCAGCCTTCAAGGAGCTGGGAGCGGGACTGGATGGCGTCGAGGTGCGCGGTCATCGCGCGGCGCGCGGACTCTTCGTCCTGCCGCCGGATCGCCTCGAGGACCGCTCCGTGCTCCTCCACCGGGGCCGCCAGGCCGCCGGCCCTCCTGGCCATGGTCAGTGTCAACTCCGACTGCAGCTCGCGCAGCTCCGTCACGAAGCGCACCTGCAGCGCGTTGCCCGTCGCCTCGGCGAGCGTGACGTGGAAGAGCAGGTCGTCGCGCACCCAGGCGTCGGCGTCCTGCGTGCCGGCATGGCGCGCGACGATCTCTTCGAGGCGACGCAGGTGCTCGTCGGTGCGTCGGCTCGCGGCGAGCGCGGCGCCCGGGATCTCGATGTGGCAGCGAACCTCGTGCAGCTCACCGCTCGAGTAGCGACCCGCGAGCAGCAGGCCGCCGTGGGTGGCGCGCAGGGAGCGCACGAACGTGCCCGCACCGGCACGCGACTCGACGATGCCGACCGACCGCAGGCTGCCCAGGCCCTCCCGCACCACCGCGCGGCTGACGCCGAACGAGCGCGCGAGCTCGTGCTCGGACGGCAGCTTCGCACCGACCGCCAGGTCGCCGGACTCGATCAGCGCGAGGATCTGCGTGCGGACCTCGTCCGCCGCGCTCGTGCGCTCGATTTTCGTCACGCGCACGGGCAGCGCTCCGCCATCGTGCAGGAACCAGCGACCACGTGCTCCACTCCCCTCAGAGACATGCGCCCTCTCGGCACTTGTCAAGCTGTCAGGCAGCTTAGCCACCAGGTGAGCAGGCTGTCAACCATGCCGGTGGGATCAGCCGGACTTCAGTCCTGACTCGACGAACGACCGATCGAACCGCGGCGCCCGGGCTGGGAGCATGCTGGCGATGATCCGCCACTCCGCCGTTCCGATCGCCGTCGCTCTGCTGCTCGGGAGCGCCACGGCGGCCGAGGGCGCGAGCAACCACCGTCCCCACGGCCAGCCCGATCGCGGCACGACGGGGGAGCGGACGCCGATCCGGATCCCCGTGCTGCGCAACGACCGCGACCGCGACGGTGATCGCCTGACCGTGACCGGCGTCCGCGTGCAGGGCACGCGCGGCGTGGTCAGCGTCAGCCGCACCGGCCGGACCATCGTCTACGACCCCACCGGCGCCTTCGACGCGCTCGCCACGGGAGAGACCGCGATCGACCGCTTCTCCTACACGCTCTCCGACGGCCGCGGTGGCCGCGATCGGGTCGTCGCGGCGGCGGTCACCGTGTCCGGCGTCAGCGGGCTCCCGACGCTCTACCCGTATCCGCTCATGGTGGGGGCGAACACCGGCGGCAACTACTTCGACATCTTCGGCGAGCTCGAGTACCCCAACATCACGATCACCGCCGTCACCCAGCCGCCGCACGGCCACGCCTACCTCAACGGCGGAACCACGCTCGGCTACGACCCGCCCTTCGGCTACTGCAACAGCGGCGGTCCCACCGACGACTTCACCTACACGATCACCAACGGCACGACGACCGCGACCGGCCAGGTCCACACCACGGTCGACTGCGGCTAACTGAGTTCAGCGCCAACCACATCGCCGCGGTGTCCACCTCCCGCGACCCGGCCGAGCGTCACGGCGCGACGAGCGCGATCGAGTCGACGCGTCCGCGCGTGAAGTTGAAGCCGGTCGACACGCCGTCGGAGACGTTGATGAAGCAGGTGCGGCTGTCGCAGCTGGCCTGCGGGTAGGCGGCCCGGACGGCAGCGGCCTTGGAGCCGACGTGGATCCCCTCGGCCGTCCGCTGGCGCGGCGACTGGGTCGAGACCGTCGCGGCCAGCCCGTCGGCCAGGCGGAACGACGCGTAGAGCTTGCGGCCCTCCCAGTCGGCGGTGACCACCTTCTTGCCGGCGTGCGTGACGTACGACGGCTTGCCCAGCAGCCGCTTCAGCTGGGCGAACGACATCTGCGGCTTCATGCCGGCGATCGACTGGCCGACGACGATGTTGGCCCCGGCGGCGGCCGGGAGCACGAGGGCGCCGGCGGCGAGGGATCCGGCGGCGAGGAGGGTGAGGGAGCGACGAGCGGACATGACGCTCCGTTTCCCGGTGCGTGGCCTCGGCTAACCCTCGCTGACAACAGCGAGTGCTGCGGGTCTATGCGTGACGTCCTACCGGCGTCTCCACCGTCGCGCTGCGCGTCTCGTCGTGCTGGGCCAGCCGCGACGGCCACCAGATCGCCGGGCCGATGTCGAAGACGAGCGCCGGGACGAGGATCGAGCGCACGATCAGCGTGTCCAGCAGGACGCCGAACGCGATCGTGAAGCCGAGCTCGGTCAGGAAGACGAGCGGCAGGACGGCGAGCAGCGAGAACGTGCCGGCCAGGACGATTCCCGCCGAGGTGATCACGGCGCCGGTGACGGCGAGGCCGCGGAGCATGCCCGGCCGGGTCCCGTGCCGGTGGGCCTCCTCGCGCACGCGGGCCATCAGGAAGATGTTGTAGTCGACACCGAGCGCGACCAGGAAGATGAAGACGAGAAGCGGATAGCTGGAGTCCATGCCCTGAAAGCCGAAGACCTGGATCGAGAAGAAGCTGCCGACGCCGAGCGCCGCGCCGAACGACAGGATCACCGTCGCGATGAGGATCAGCGCCGCGGTGACCGCGCGCAGCAGCGCGACGAGGATCAGGAAGATCACCACGAGCACGATCGGCACGATGAGCCGGTTGTCGTGCGCCGCCGCGACGTTGTAGTCGCGCTGCTCGGCCGTCGGGCCCCCGATGAGCGTCGTCGGGCCGCCCGCCGACTTCGCCGTCTCCCGCAGAGCGGGGATCTGCTCGAAGGCGGCCTTGGTGTAGGGGTCGTCGTCGAGCGTGAGGTCGAAGCGCCCGCCGGCGGGCCCGCGCTCGACGTCGCCGAGCGCGGCGACGCCGGGTTCCCGGCTCAGGGCCAGGCGAACGGCGTCGACCCGCGCCGCATCGCCGACGATCACGTTCGTCGGTGCGTTGGCCCCCGCCGGGAACGCCTGCGACAGCAGCTCCTGGCCGGCGACGGAGTCGACCGAATCGCGGAACGAGCTGCCCTGCGTGAGGTTGGTGTTGAGCTGGGTGAGCCCGAGGCACAGGACGAGGAGCCCGACCGTGGTGGCGATCCACACGGTGCGCGGGCGCACCGAGATGCGCTCGCCGACCTTCCGCCAGAAGCCATGGGTCTCGTCGCTGCCGGTGTCACCGACATGCGGCACGAACGGCCAGAACGCACGCCGGCCGGTGATGGCCAGCAGCGCGGGCAGCAGCGTCAGCATGCTCAGCATGGCCAGGGCGATGCCCATCGCGCAGATCGGCCCCAGCCCGGACGTGCCGTTGACCTCCGCGAGCATGAGCAGCAGCAGGGCGACGATCACGGTGCTGCCCGACGCGACGACGGCCGGCCCGGCGCGGCGCATGGCGATCGCCGCCGCCACGTGCTTGTCCTCGTGGCGGCGCAGCTCCTCCCGGTAGCGCGACACGAGCAGCAGCGCGTAGTCCGTCCCCGCGCCGAAGACGAGCACGGGAAGGATGCCGCCGGTCTGCCCGTTGACCGTCACCCCCGCCTCCTCCAGCGCATACCCCAGGCCGCGCGAGCCGGCTTCGGCGAACAGCACGGAGACGAGCGGGATGATCCAGAAGATCGGGCTGCGGTAGATGATGATCAACAGCACGAAGACGAGCAGCGCCGTCCCGAGCAGCAGCGTGCCGTTGATGCTGCCGAAGACCTTGATCGCGTCACGGGAGAAGCCGGCCGGGCCGCTGACCTTCACGTCCAGGCCCGCGGGGGCGTTCGCGTACGCGCGGTCACGGACGTCGTCGACCGCGTTGACGAGCAGGTCGCTGTCCCCGTGGGGCTTGACCGGCGCGATCAGCAAGGCGGTGGTGCGGTCATCGGAGACGACGGGACCCCGGAACGCACCGGTGGCGGGCGGCCGCTGAGCGTCCAGCGCCCGGCGGTCACCGGCGACCTTGGCGGTGTCGGCGGCCGTCAGCCCGCCGGCGCGTCGGTATACGACGATGACCGGCGCGTTGTCGCCCGACGCGAAGCGCTTCGTCTGGTCCAGCGCCCGTACGGACTCGGCGTTTCCGGGCAGGAAGCTCGACTGCTCGTTCTCCTGCCCCTGCTCGAACTTGTTCGCGAACGACCCGGCGACGGCCGCGAACACCACCCACGCGATGAGGACGAACCACTTCGCGCGCCGACCCGCGGCGAAGGCCAGGAGATTGGCCATTGCGCAACGGTACGGGAACGGCGGAGTGCCGTGCCAGGGACAGCTCCGCAGACGTTCCCCGGATCGCCGCCGAGACCCGGCGTCTGCGCCGGGTCTCGGTGAGCGGGCGGCTCGTCTACTCGGCGAGCTGGAACTGGCCGACGAGCCGCTCGAGCTCCTCGGCGGTGCGGGCCAGCTCCTGCGCGGTGGCGGCGATCTCCTGGGTCGAGGCGCTCGTCTCCTGCGTCGATGCGGAGACCTGCTCCGTCGAGGCGCTCGACTGCTCGGCCACGGCGGCGACCTCGCTGGTGGCCGTGGCGATCTCCCCGATGCGCGTCGAGACGTCGCGGACCGCCGCGCCGATGCGCGTGAACGCCAGGCGGGCCTCCTCGACGACCTGTGCGCCGTCCGCGGACCGGGCGGCGCCCTCCTCGACGACCGTCACGGTCGCCGACGTGTCGGCCTGGATCTCGTCGATCAGACCCGAGATGGTGCCGGCCGCCTGCTGGGACTCCTCGGCCAGCTTGCGGACCTCCTCGGCCACGACGGCGAAGCCGCGACCCTGATCGCCGGCGCGCGCGGCCTCGATCGCCGCATTCAGCGCCAGCAGGTTGGTCTGGTCGGCGATCGCGGTGATGGTCGAGACGATGCCGCCGATCTCGTCGGACTTCGCCGCCAGCGAGCGGATCGCCTCGGTGACCTGGATCGACGAGTCGCGCACCTCGGTCATCGCGGCGGTCGCCTTCTCGGAGGCGGATGCGCCCTCGTCGGCGAGCAGGCGCGCCTGTTCGGCGGCCTCGCTGGTCTGGTCGGCGGCGACGCGCGCGGCGTCGACCATGCGGACCTGGCGCTCGGCACCGGCCGCGACGTCGCCGACCGCGTTGGCGATCTCGCTCACCGCCCTGCCCGCCTCGCTGGAGGTGGAGGCCATCTGCTGCGACGACGCCGAGACCGTCGAGGCCGAGACCGAGACCTGGCCGATGAGCGAGCCCAGCGAACGGCGCGCCTCGTTGTAGGCGTCGACCGACGCGCCGGTCTGCTCGATCAGGGCGTTGGCGGTGTGCGACGCGTCGGCGATCTCGTCGTGCCCGCGGACGGGGAGCGGCTCCACGTCGCTGCGCGCCTCGACGGTGAGGTCGCCGTCGGCGAGCGCGCCGATGCCCTCCTTCAGGCCGGCGACCGACGTGTCGTTGAGTGCGCGCAGCCGGGCGACGAACGCCTTCAGCGGCTTGGTCAGGCGCGCGGCGACGAGCGCGATGGCGCCGGTGATCAGGAGGATCCCGACCAGCCCCGCCACCAGCAGCTGCCAGCGCAGCGTGTTGGCCGCCGCGAGCACCTCGCCCGTGGGGGCGACGGTGACCAGGCTCCAGTGGCCCGCGCGCACCGGGGCATAGGACAGGACGACCTGCTTGCCGGTCCACGGATCCGTCGTCTCGAACTGGCCGCTGCGGCCCTGCTGGACCGCCTTGGCCAGCGCGACGAGCTGCGGGTTGCCCTCCTGCTCGCCGAGCTTGGCGAGCGTCTGCTTGCCGCTCAGCCCCTTCTCGGGCGCGGACACGAACATGCCGGCGTTGGAGACGAGGAACGCGTAGCCCGAGTCGAGAACCTTGATCTGGCGCACGCCCCGGTCCAGCTCGGTCAGCGTGGCGTCGTTGCCGGCGATCCCCAGGAAGCGGCCGTCGCGGATGATCGGCGCGACGTAGCTGGCCATGAGCACGCCCTGGTAGAGGTACGGCTCGACGACGACGTCGCGCTTGGCCTCCTTGGCCTTGAGGTAGTAGTCGGAGGTGTAGGTGTCGACCAGCGGCTCGAGGGCCAGCTTGCCGCCGAGGCGGTTCCAGTACGGGCCGAACCCGCCGGCCTTGATCTGGTAGGGGCGGCCGGAGTGGGCGGCGTCACGCCCGTCGAACGCGTTGGGCTCGTAGCCGACGTAGACGCCCGCGAGCCGCGGGTAGCGCTCGGCGACGCGCTTGACCATCGCGGAGGTCTCCTCCGCCGAGGCGCCGCGGTAGGCCTCCATCATCGCCGCCATGCTGCGTGACACCGCCACGTTCTGCTCGAGGTCGGCGTCGAAGCCGCGGGCCTGGCTGGAGGCCAGCGCGCTCATCTGCGCGTACGAGGTGGTCTTCTCGGCGCTCGTCATCTTCGTGACGGCGATCAGGGTCATCGCGCCGACGACGACGACGGCGAGTGGGACGAGAGTGACGATAAGCTTCGTCCGCAACGACGACAGCCGCAGCGCTCGGGACATGGGGCCTCTCCTTGGCCTCGGGGGGTCCAGCTCTAGACGGAGTATTCGGCCGCCGCGGGCGCTTGTTGAACGTGGCGCAATAACGCTGGCCTCGGTCGGGTCGGCCGTTCATCGCGCGCGCCCGGGCCGACGTCCGCGAGCGGCTCGGAGGCTGAGCGGCTCAGCGGGCGGGCAGCGTCGGGCGGACCAGCGTGACGAGGTGGCGGGTGCGCCGACGGGCCGTGTCCAGGCGGTAGACGGAGCGCGGGATGCCCAGCGCCGGGTCGTCGAGGAACGGGTAGTCGCCGTAGGCGCGCCCACGCGACCAGACCTTCGGGTTGCGCGGCAGCTCCTCGCGCTGGAAGCGCAGCACCTCGATCAGCTCGTCCATGCGCCCGCGACGCACCAGGTGCCACTTCAGCCGCTGGATCGCCGGGAGCTCGTCCTCGACGCCGTCGACGGCACGTTCCAGGAACCGCCCCGCGAGCTCGAGGAACAGCGCGCGGTAGGCGGCGTCACCGTCCTCGAGCACGTCGAGGTGGTAGCGCAGGTCGTCGCTGACCACCGAGCGCTGGTAGAGCTCACGGGCCCGGCGCTCGCCGCGATCGGCGAGGAAGCCGTCGACGTGCTCCACGGCCGCGACCCGATCGCGCAGGCTCCGCAGGTGGGCGCGCCGACCCGTGATCGAGGCGACTTGGCCTTCGCGCTCGCGGTACAGGTAGACCGGTCCGCGCAGGACGTCGACGGAGTGCGCGAGGAACTGCGCGGGGACCACGACCGGGATGTCCTCGTGGAGCATGTCCTCGGGGAAGCGCAGACGCTGCTCATCCCAGAACGCGCGCCGCCAGAGCTTGTTGGCCGCCATCCGATCGACGATGAGCCAGTCGAACCGCGTCACGTGCGTGCGCAGCCGCTGCCGCAGGAACGTCTTCGCAAGGAACTGCGCCGGCCAGCGCCGGTCGTCGTCGAAGCGCAGCACGTTGCCCGTGGCGAACGCCGAACCCGTGGCCTGCAGCGCGTCGCGCATCCGCTCCAAGGCGTCGGGGACGAGCTGGTCGTCGCCGTCCACGAACGCGAGGTAGTCGCCGCCGCACGCGGCGACGCCCGCGTTGCGGGCCGCGCCCAGGCCGCCGTTGGGCTGGCTCAGGACGCGAAAGCGCGGGTCGCCCGCGGCGAAGCGGTGCGCGATCGCCGCGCTGCCGTCAGGTGACCCGTCGTCGACGATCACGACCTCGAGGTCGGTGACCGTCTGCGCCGCGATCGAGCTCAGGCAGTCCTCGAGGTACGGCGCCACGTCGTAGATCGGGACGACGACGCTGATCTGGGGCATGCACGTCGATCCTACGCCGCCCTCGTGGCTGGATGTGGGCATCCGGTGTCCGAGTTGGGACCCGTCCGGGGCACCGCCTCGCGGGGCTAGGCTGGCCCGGATGCCGACGCCGCCCACCTCGCCGAGCGCGCCTCGGCGCGTGTCGCTCCGGCGTCGCGCGCTGGGGGTCCCCGCGATCGCCGCGCACCGGCTCGCGCTCGCGCTCGCGGCGCGGATCCCGCATCGCCGGGAGGCACGGGCGGACCGGCCCGGCGCCCCGCGCATCCGCCTCGTCCTCAACAACGCCTACGCGATGGGCGGCACCGTCCGGGCGACCCTGACGCTGGCGGGCGAGCTGGCCGAGCGCCACGACGTCGAGATCGTGTGCGTGCGCCGCCATCGCCGCGACCCCGCGTTCCCGTTCCCGCCCGGGGTGCCGGTCACCGTGCTCGACGACCGCACCGACGGCTCGCGCTCGCTCGTGCGGCGGCTGCTGCGCGCCCTGCCGAGCCTGCTCGTGCACCCCGAGGACTACGCGTACGGCGGTTCGACCCTGTGGAGCGACCTGCAGCTCGCGCGGATGCTGCGCGCCACCGCCGGGGACCTCGTCGTCGCGACGCGCCCCGGCTACGCGCTCATGCTCGCGGCGCTGGCGCCGCGCACCGCGATCACCGTCGCTCAGGAGCACATGCACCTCGAGGCCCACCGGCCCGCGCTGTCGGCCGCGATGCGCCGCCGGTACCCGGCGCTGGCCGCCCTGACCGTGCTCACCGACGGCGACGCCGCCTCCTACGCCGCGGCCCTCGGC
>JAOPZL010000062.1 GCA_025964175.1 Solirubrobacterales bacterium | reverse complement strand
ACGCCCGGCGCGACGCCCCCCGCGGCCACGGCCACGACGACCTCCACCACGTCGACCACCGCCGCCGCGGGCACCACCCGCAGCGCCGACGGCGGCCCCGCCCCGCTGCTCGTCGGGTTGATCGTCCTGCTCGTGCTCGCCGCCCTCGTGCTCGTCGGCTGGACCGTCGCCCGCCTCACCGCGTGGGAGCCCGTGTGGCTGCCCCGCGCGCGGCACTCGCTCGGCGAGGCCGGCTATCGCAGCGGCGCCGCGTGGGACGACTTCCGCGACTGGCTGCGCCCCGGCCGGCACTGAGCCGGCGCGTCAACACGAAGCCGCGGTCGACCCTGGCCGGCGCTGAGCCCGCGCGTCAGCCCGAAGCCCAGCTCCAGCCCGCCCAGCGCTCGACGTCCACGGCCAGCACCGGGCCGGCCGGCGGACGCTCCACGTAGGGCGCGTACCTCGCGACGAGCGCGCGCACCGCGACGTCGACCTCCTGCGCCGCATCCGCCGCGTTGCGGTCCAGCACCCGCCCGCGCCCTTCGGCCCGCACCCACCACAGCTGCGACCAGTCCTCGTCGTAGGCGTCGACCAGTAGCGCCACGGCCGGGTTGACGATCACGTTCTCCAGCCGCCGCAGCGCCGTCGTGCGCTTGGGCTTGTGGTCGACGGCGGAGTAGATCGTCTCGCCCACAACGGCGAAGACCATCGGGACCAGGTGCGGACGGGCGTCCGCGGAGGCGGTCGCCAGCCGGGCCACGCGCGCGGCGGCGAACCGCTCGCGCGCCTCGGTGGCCGTCACGAGGTGCCGTACAGCTGCGCGATCGCGGACTCCCAGCGCTCCAGCACGGACTCGATCGGCGCGCGCCCGGTCGACGGCAGCCACTTCAGCACGCGCGTCACCCCGAGGTTCTCCAGGTCCTCGAGCACCTTCGGGTCGGCCGGCGCGCCCATGATCTGCACCTCGATCGGGCGATCGGCACGAGCACGCAGCTCGGCGACGCGCTCGGGCTGGAACTCGCCGTAGTTCGGCATCCACGCATCGCCGAAGGACAGCACGCGGTCCAGCACGGTCGGGCCACCGCCGCCGACGAGGATCGGCGGATGCGGGCGCTGCGCGGGCTTGGGCGAGTGCCAGATGCGGTCGAAGTTCACGAACTCGCCGTGGTAGGTGGCCTCCTCCTGCGTCCAGATCGCCTGCATCGCCTCGACGCGCTCGCGCAGCAGCCTCATCCGCGTACGCGGGTCGGTGCCGTGGTTCTCCATCTCCTCGCGGTTCCACCCCGCGCCGACGCCGAACTCGAAGCGCCCGCCCGAGAGCCGGTCGATCGACGCGACCTCCTTTGCGGTGATGATCGGATCGCGTTCGACGACCAGGCAGATGCCGCTGCCGATCCGCAGCCGGTGGGTCGCGGCCGCCGCGGCGGTCAACGCGACGAACAGGTCGTAGGTGTGGACGTACTTCGCCGGCAGCTCCCCGCCCTCCGGGTACGGGGTCGCGCGCGACGCCGGGATGTGCGTGTGCTCGGCGAACAGCAGCGACTCCTGGCCGCGCTCCTCGACCAGCCGGGCGAGCTCGTCGGGTCCCATCGCGTAGTGGGTGGGGAAGTAGCCGATGCCGAAGTCCATGAACGTCCACTTCCCCGGGAGAGCGCATACGTCACATGAGGGGCAAGACGCCGATTTCCCGCCCCCCGACAGCTAAAATGAATGGTGTTTGCGGGGAGGTCGGCAACGGAGGCGCCGCAGGGGCGGTATTCCATCCGACACGAAGAGGACCATGGTCAATTCGGTCTTCTCAACACCGACGACGCGCTCCTCCCGGCCCAGGGGAGGAATCCCCTGCATTCGTACCACTTTTCGGGAGGCAGCAGCATGACGGACACCACCGCCCAGACCCCACTCGGCACCGATTTCACCGCCAGCGAAGCGTTGCGGGTCCGTCGCCTGTTCACGACCCCCGGCGTGCATCCGTTCGACTCGGTCGAGTGGGAGCTCCGCGACGCGCGCATCGGGCACGGTGATCGCGTCGCCTTCGAGCAGAAGGACGTCGAGTTCCCGCGCACCTGGTCGCAGAACTCCACGAACATCGTCTCCCAGTAGTACTTCCGCGGCCAGCTGGACTCGCCCACCCGCGAGCGCTCGGTCAAGCAGATGGTCTCCCGCGTCGCGGGGACGATCTCCGACTGGGGCCGCGCCCGCGGCTACTTCGCGACCGCCGAGGACGGCGACGCCTTCGAGGCGGAGCTGACCTACATCCTGCTGCACCAGATGGCGGCCTTCAACAGCCCCGTCTGGTTCAACGTCGGGTTCGAGGAGCAGCCGCAGTGCTCGGCCTGCTTCATCCTGTCCGTCGAGGACACGATGGAGTCGATCCTCGACTGGAACACGCGCGAGGGCAAGATCTTCCGCGGCGGTTCCGGGGCGGGCATCAACCTGAGCAGGATCCGCGGCTCCATGGAGCCGCTCAGCAAGGGCGGGACCGCTTCGGGCCCCGTCTCCTTCATGCGTGGGGCTGACTCCTGGGCCGGGACGATCAAGTCGGGTGGCAAGACGCGGCGCGCGGCGAAGATGGTCGTGCTGGACGTCGACCACCCGGACATCATCGACTTCATCCAGTGCAAGGCCAAGGAAGAGGACAAGGCCGAGGCGCTGGCGCGGGCCGGCTTCGACATGTCGATCGACGGTGACGGCTTCACCTCGATCCAGTACCAGAACGCCAACAACTCGGTGCGCGTCACCGAGGCGTTCATGCAGGCCGTCGAGCACGACGACTCGTGGGACACGATCGCCCGCTCGACCGGCAAGGTCGTCGAGACGATGCCCGCCCGCAAGGTCATGGGCGCGATCGCGGACGCCGCGTGGCGCTGCGCCGACCCGGGCGTCCAGTACGACACGACGATCAACCAGTGGCACACGTGCCCGAACTCGGGTCGCATCAACGCGTCCAACCCGTGCTCGGAGTACATGCACGTCGACGACTCGGCCTGCAACCTCGCGTCGCTGAACCTCATGAAGTTCCGTCGCCCGGACGGGTCGTTCGACGTCGATCGCTTCGAGCACTCGATCGACATCATCTTCCTGGCCCAGGAGATCATCGTCGGGCCGTCGAGCTACCCGACCGAGGAGATCGGCGCCAACGCTCGCGCGTTCCGCCAGCTCGGCCTCGGCTACGCCAACCTCGGCGCGTTCCTGATGTCCAACGGCATGGCGTACGACTCCGACGAGGGTCGCGCGACCGCCGCCGGGATCACCGCGCTGATGACCGGCCGCGCCTACCTCGGCTCAGCCCGCATCGCCGGGGCGATCGGTCCGTACCAGGAGTACGAGCTCAACCGCGAGCCGCACAACGCGGTCATGCGGATGCACCGCGACGCGTCCTACGCCATCCCGGAGCGCTACACCACCGACGACGAGCTGCTCACCGCGGCCCGCCAGTCGTGGGACGAGGCGGTCGCGGTCGGCGAGGTCAACGGCTACCGCAACGCGCAGGCGACCGTGCTGGCCCCGACCGGCACCATCTCCTTCCTGATGGACTGCGACACCACCGGCGTCGAGCCCGACTTCTCGCTGGTGAAGTACAAGGAGCTCGTCGGCGGCGGTCAGATGACGATCGTCAACCGCACGATCCCGATGGCGCTGCGCACCCTCGGCTACGACGAGCCGACGATCTCCCAGATCGAGGCGTACATCAACGAGAACGGCACGATCGTCGACGCCCCCGGCCTTGACCCCGAGCACCTGCCGGTGTTCGACGTCGCCGTCGGCGAGCGCGCGATCTCGCACCTGGGCCACATCAAGATGATGGGCGCCGTCCAGCCCTTCAACTCCGGCGCGATCTCCAAGACGGTCAACATGCCGCACGAGGTCGGGCCCGAGGAGATCGCGGACGCCTACACCCAGGCGTGGCGGCTCGGCGTCAAGGCGCTGGCCA
>JAOPZL010000056.1 GCA_025964175.1 Solirubrobacterales bacterium | reverse complement strand
CCCAGCCGCCGCGCGAACCCCCGCGCCCCCGGGCCCGACGCCAGCATCGGCGTCCGCAGCCCGTTGCCCGGCACGGGCGCCATCAGCGCCACGTCAGCGAACAGCGCGCCCGTCGGCGCCACGAGCCCCGCGAGCTCGCGCTTGAGCGCCGCGCCCGAGGTGTTCAGGTCGGCGTACAGCTGCCCGGCGGTCAGCCCGTCCAGGACCGAGCGCAGCGCGGCGTGCGCCTGCACCGCGGTGACGAGGCTGAGCACGACGTCGGCGCCCTCGATCGCCAGCAGAGCCGACTCCACGTCGGGGCGCGTGGACGGCAGCGGGTCGTACCCGCGCACGGTCACGCCCGGCACCCCGCGCAGCTCCGCGGCGATCGTCCCTCCCGCCTCACCGAGGCCGAGGATGGCGACTTCGAGGGTCATGCGATGCCTAGGAGCCCCACACCTCGTCGGCGATCTCGACGATCAGCGCGAGCTTGGCCTTCTGCTCGTCCTCGGTCAGGTCGTTGCCCTCCTCGGTGGAGGAGAACCCGCACTGCGGCGACAGGCACAGCTGATCGAGGTCGACGAACTTCGACGCCGCGTCGATGCGCCGCTTCAGCTCGTCCTTGTCCTCCAGCCGGCCGCGCTTCGTCGTCACGAGGCCGAGCACGACGTACTTGCCCTTCGGGACGAAGCGCAGCGGCTCGAAGCCGCCGGAGCGGGCGTCGTCGAACTCGAGGAAGTAGCCGTCGACCTGCAGGTCGTTGAACAGCGCCTCGGCGACGAAGTCGTAGCCGCCCTCGGCCGCCCACATCGACTGGTTGTTGCCGCGGCAGAGGTGCGTGGTGATGGCGAGGTCGTCGGGGCGGCCGGCCAGCGCGCGGTTGATGTTGGCGATGTACTTCTCGTGCAGGTGCTCGGGATCGCCGCCGATCTCGGCGATGTGCTTGCGCTGCTCGGGGTCGTTGACGTAGGCCAGCGACGTGTCGTCGAGCTGCAGGTAGCGCCCGCCGAGCGCGTAGACGCCCTCCATCTGCTGGTGGTAGGCGGCGGCGAGGTCGACCCAGAACTGCTCGAGGTCGGGGTAGACCGAGGAGTCGATCGACGAGTTGCCGCCGCGGTAGTGGACCATCGACGGCGACGGGATCGTCAGCTTGGGCGTGATGCCCTCGCCGACGTGGTCGCGCAGGTAGGTGAAGTCGTCGGCGAAGATCGTGCGCGGCAGGCCGACCCTGCCGTCGATCTCCATCGCCGGCGGCGCGTAGTCGTACTCGCCCTCGGCGTTGCGGAACTGGACGTGGATCGATTCGCCCGCGACCTGCGAGACGCCGTCGAGCTGGTAGATGAAGTCCATGTGCCACGAGGTGCGGCGCAGCTCGCCGTCGGTGGCCGACTGCAGCCCCGCCTCGGCCTGCATCGCGATGACGTCGAGGATCGCCTCGTCCTCGACCGCGTGCAGGGCGGCGTCGTCGATCGAGCCGGCCTTGTGGGCGGCGCGGGCGTCGCGCAGCTTCTGGGGGCGCAGCAGGGAGCCGACGTGGTCGGCGCGGAACGGGGGCGTGGTGCGGCGGGACATGCTCTCTCCTCGGTTCAGCGGTTCAGCGCCTCAGCGCCGGGCGGGAAGCGTCCCGGCGACGTTGGCAAGGTGGTGGCGCATCGCGGCCTCGGCGGCCTCGGGGTCGCGCGCGGCGATCGCATCGACGATCGCGCTGTGCTCCTCGTGGGACCGCTCGGGACGGCCGGGGACGAGGATCGTGCGGTACTGGAAGCGGACGATCTGCGAGTTGAGGGCGAGGATCAGCCGGTGCGCGGTGGCGTGGCCGGAGAGCTCCAGGACGGTGCGGTGCAGGACCGCCTGCTCGTCGGAGGCGCCGAGGAGGTCCCCGGCGTCCAGCAGCGTGCGCAGCCCGGCGACGATGCGCCGCAGCTCGGCGATGTCGGCGTCGGTGGCCCGCAGCGCGGCTTGGCGGGCGGCCAGGCCCTCGAGCACGGCGCGCGCCTGCAGGATCTCGCCGGCCTCCTGCTCGTCGACGAGGCGGACCTTGGCGCCGCGGTGGCGCTCGCGCTCGACGAGCCCCTCGGACTCCAGGCGGACGAGCGCGGTGCGGATCGCGGTGCGGCCGATCCCCAGTCGCTCGCTCAGGTCCAGCTCGACGAGCCGCTCGTTGGGCTGCAGGTCCCCGGCGACGATGGCCGCGCGCAGGCGGTGGTAGCCATCATCGTGAGGATTGTCGACAATCTTGTCCACGAGCTCGGCACGCTACCACCGAAACGCGGATCGGGCGGGCGGCACCCCGCGTCGGTGACAGGAACAACGGGGACCTGCGCGACGAGCTGGAGACGCTGCGCCGGGTCCAGCGCAAGCTCTCGCGAGCGGCGGAGCGGCGCTAGACCGCGGCGGGGTGGGCGCCGGGGAGGCCGACGACCGGGGTGTCGTCGCGCCACCGCAGGAAGTCGTCGCCGAAGGCGATCTCCAGCGCGCCCTCCTCGGAGCGGGTCAGGAGCATGACGAAGCCGGCGAAGATGCCGACGAGCGCGAGCGAGACGAGCGAGCGGCCCGCGATCGCGACGCCGAGCAGCATGATCGCCCACCCCGTGTTCTGCGGCTGGCGCATGAACCGGTACGGCCCCTCGACCACGAGGCGGCGGGCGGTCAGGCCCTGGAACTCGCCGCGGTTGGCCAGCGTCCGCGTGGCCCACGCGAAGAGGACGAAGCCGAGCCCGCCCACGACGATCCCGGCGATCAGCGCCGGCGTGTGCGGGATGAACGAGAGGCGGCCGAAGGTCACGTAGGCGGCGGTCACGACGGTGTCCGCATGGATGAGGTAGACGAACCAGACGGCGATCGCGGCCGGGCCGGTCAGCGCCGTCGCGCGCTCCTCGCCGTTGAGCATGCTCAGCACGAGACCGGCCAGCAGGCCGAAGACGACGAGACCTCCGATGACCGCTTCCACGCCTACCAGGCTAGTGATGGCGCGGGGGCGGCCGGCTACGGGCTCCCGCACGGGCGGCTAGGTTCCATGGGAATGGCCATGGACTGCACCTACCGCCTGCGGATCCCGCACCGAGCCGGCCAGCTGGCGAAGGTCTCGACGCGGATCGCCGAGCACGGCGGCCTCATCGGCGACGTCCGCACGATCACCATCGCCCGCCACGAGGCGCTGCGCGAGATCACCGTCGAGCTGCGCGACAAGGCGCACGCCGAGGAGCTGGCGCTCGCCCTGGGCGACCTCGAGGGCGTCACCGTCAGCTGGTTCCACGACCGCGCCTTCATCGCCCACGACGGCGGGAAGCTCGAGGTCGTCGCGCGCCGGCCGATCCACACCAACCAGGACGTGCGCGACGTCTACACGCCCGGGGTCGCGCGCGTCTCCCTGGCCATCGCCGAGTTCCCCGAGCTCGCGTCGCGCTTCACGATGATCGGCCGCAGCGTCGCCATCGTCACCAACGGCACCCGCGTGCTCGGCCTCGGGGACATCGGCCCCGTCGCCTCGATGCCGGTGATGGAGGGCAAGGCGCTCTTCTACGCCCAGCTCGTCGGCGTCAGCGCGGTGCCGATCCTCGTCGACACCAAGGACGTCGACGAGTTCGTCGACACGGTCGTGCGGATCGCTCCCGGCTTCGGCGGCATCCACCTCGAGGACATCTCCGCACCCGCCTGCTTCGAGATCGAGCGCCGGCTGATCGAGGCCCTCCCCCAGCCGGTCATGCACGACGACGTGCACGGCACCGCGGTCGTCAGCTTCAGCGCGGCGATCGCCGCCTGCCGCCAGGTCGACATCCGCCTGGACCAGGCGATCGTCGGTCAGATCGGCCTCGGGGCCGCCGGCTTCGGCATCGCGACGCTGATGCACGACGCCGGCGTCCACCGCGTCATCGCGACCGATCCGAGCGAGGCCGCCCAGCGGCAGGCGGCCGCGCGCGGGATCGAGATCCACGACCTGGAGACGGTCATGCGCGAGGCCGACGTCGTCGTCGCCACCAGCGGCCGGCCCGGCCTCATCCACCCCGACATGGTCCGCCCGGGTCAGGTCATCCTCGCGCTGACCAACCCCGAGCCGGAGATCGAGCCCAACGCCGCGCTGGCCGCGGGCGCCGCGTTCGCCGCCGACGGCACGTCGGTCAACAACGTCCTCGGCTACCCGGGCATCTTCGCCGGCGCGCTGCAGGCGGGCGCGAGCGCGATCAACCTCGAGATGAAGCGCGCCGCGGCGTGGGCGCTGGCCGGCCTGACCGTCGAGTCCGAGCTCGTCCCCGACGTGCTGGACCGCGCCGTGCACGACACGGTGGCCGAGGCGGTGCGCCGAGCGGCGATCGACAGCGGCGTGGCGAACCTCGCGCGGCTGACGGGCGACGAGCTGACGACCTGAGCGGCCGTCCGCCCGTCAGTGGACGAGGCTGATGAACTCCTGGCGCGTGCGCGGGTCGTCGCGCAGGATCCCCCGCAGCGCCGAGGTCACGGTGCGCGCGCCCGGCTTGCGCACGCCGCGCAGCGTCATGCACGTGTGCTCGGCCTCGAGGACGACGCCGACGCCGCGCGGGGCCAGCGTCGCCTCGATCCAGTTCGCGACCTGCACCGTGAGCCGCTCCTGCACCTGCAGGTCACGCGAATAGGCCTCGACGACGCGGGCCAGCTTGGAGAGGCCGACGATCCGCTCGCCCGGCAGGTAGGCGATGTGGGCGACGCCGATGAACGGCAGCAGGTGGTGCTGGCAGAGCGAGTGGAACGGGATGTCGCGAGCGAGCACGAGCTCGTCGTAGCCCTCGTCGTTGGGGAACGTCGTCGCCTCGAACGAGATCGGCGTCAGCAGCTCCGCGTAGGCGGCGGCGACCCGGCGCGGCGTGTCGGCGACGCCCTCCTCGGAGAGGTCGGTCCCCAGGGCGAGGAGGAGGTCCCGGGCCGCGGCCTCGGCGGCGGGCAGGTCGATCGCGCGCGTCGGCACCGCCGACACCTTCCCGTTCGTCGTGCCCTCGGACATCGGTCAGAGGCTAGAGGGCGATGAACGGCGCCTCGGTCTTCTCCCGCAGCTCGTCCAGCGTGGTGTCGCCGAGGAGCTCGACGAGGACCATCTCGCCCTGCCCGCGGAAGTCGAAGACGGCGAGGTCGGTGATTAGGCGGTCCACGACGCCACGACCGGTGAGCGGCAGCGTGCACTCGCGCTTGACCTTGGACTCGCCGTGCTTGTTGGCGTGCTCCATGATCACGACGGTGCGCTTGGCCCCGGAGACGAGGTCCATCGCCCCGCCCATCCCCTTGACCATCTTGCCGGGGATCATCCAGTTGGCCAGGTCGCCGTTGGCCGAGACCTCCATCCCGCCGAGGATCGCCAGGTCGATGTGGCCGCCGCGGATCATCGCGAAGGACTCGGCGCTGTCGAAGTAGGACGCACCGGCGACCGCGGTCACGGTCTCCTTGCCGGCGTTGATGAGGTCGGCGTCCAGCTCGGCCTCGGTCGGGTACGGACCGATGCCGAGCAGGCCGTTCTCGGACTGCAGCAGCACGTCGGATCGATCGGACGCCGCGTTGGCCAGCAGCGTCGGCAGGCCGATGCCGAGGTTGACGTACATGCCGTCGGAGATCTCCAGGGCGGCACGGGCGATGATGCGGTCGCGGGGGGACACGGGTCAGGCCTCCACGGTCGTGACGGTGCGCCGCTCGATGCGCTTCTCCAGGCCCTGGGCCACGAACACCCGCTGGACGAAGACGCCGGGGGTGTGGACGTGATCGCCGTCGAGCTCGCCGACCTCCACGAGCTCCTCGACCTCGGCGATCGTGACCCTCCCGGCCATCGCCACGAGCGGGTTGAAGTTGCGGGCCGTCTTGCGGAAGACGAGGTTGCCGAGGCGATCGCCCTTCCAGGCCCGCACGAGCGCGAAGTCGGCCGTGATCGCGTGCTCCAGCAGGTAGGGGACGCCGTCGAAGTCGCGGAGCTCCTTGCCGTCGGCGATCGGGGTGCCGACCCCGGTCGGGGTGTAGAAGCCGGGGATGCCCGACCCACCGGCCCGCATCCGCTCCGCGAGCGTCCCCTGCGGCACGAGCTCGACCTCGAGCTCCCCGGAGAGGAACTGCTGCTCGAAGATCTTGTTCTCCCCGACGTAGGAGGAGACCATCTTGCGGATCTGGTGGTTGGCCAGCAGGATCCCCAGCCCGAAGTCGTCGACCCCGCAGTTGTTGGAGACGACGGTCAGATCGCGCACGCCGTTCTCGCGCAACGCGGTGATCGCGTTCTCGGGGATGCCGCACAGACCGAACCCGCCGACGGCCAGCGTCGCGCCGTCGCGGATGTCAGCGACCGCGGCGGTCGCGTCGGAGTAGACCTTGCCCATGGCGCGCAGCATCGACGCCGCTGATTCAGAAGTCAAAGATGCAGCCCGCCTGACTGTCATAAGCTGGCGCTATGGAACTGCGGCAGCTGCGCTACCTCGTCGCACTGGCCGACGAGCGGCACTTCACGCGAGCAGCCGCCCGCGAGCGGATCGCCCAGCCGGCGCTCTCCCAGCAGATCCGCAAGCTCGAGCACGAGGTCGGGCTGCCGCTGTTCGACCGCACCACCCGCCACGTCAGCCTGACCGAGGCCGGGGCCCTGCTCACCGTTCGCGCTCGGCGGGTCCTGGCCGAGCTGGACGACGCGTCGGCCGAGCTGCAGCAGCTCACCGGGCTGATGGGCGGCGAGGTGACGATCGGCCTGACCCAGACGCCGGGCCCGCTCGACCTGCTCGGCCTGCTGACCGAGTTCCACGCCCGCCATCCCGCGGTCAAGCTGACGGTGCGCGAGGACCTCTCCACCACGCTGGCCGACGCGCTGCGCGCCGACGCGCTGGAGCTCGCCTTCCTCTCGATCGTCGACGACGTGGACCGCCGCGGCCTGGAGACGCGGCCACTGGCGTCCGAGCCGCTCGTCGCCGTGCTGCCCGCGGGCCATCGCCTCGCGTCGCGGCGGCGGCTGCGGCTGGAGGAGCTGCGCGACGAGGAGTTCGTCGCGTTCCCCCCGGGCGCGACGATCCGCGATGCCGTGCACCGGGTCGCCGCCGACGCCGGCTTCGCCCCCCGGATCGCCTTCGAGACCCGCGACGTCGCCCGGACCCGCGCGATCGTCGCCGCGGGCCTGGGCGTCGCGGTCCTTCCGCGCTCCGACGCCCTGGCCTCGGGTCCGCCGGTCGTCCCCGTGGCCCTGCACCGGCCGACCCTGACCCACGACATCACCCTCTGCTGGCGCGAGGGCCGCCGCCATCCGCCGGCGGCGCGTGCCCTGCTGGAGCAGGCGCTCGGGGGTCGGCACGCGACGCGGGCGTAACGCCGTTACAGGATCAGCCGCTTCTCCATCATCCGGATCGCCAGCCGCCAGCAGATCAGGGCGAAGCCGATCAGGAACGCGAGGTGGCCGACGTCGGCCCAGCCGACGAAGCCGAACGCCGCGTGGCGCACGAGCTGGACGCAGTGGAAGAGCGGGTTGAAGTTGCCCGCGACCTGCGCCCACTGCGGAAGCTGGTCCAGCGGGAAGAACGTGCCGGCGACGAGGAACATCGGCGTCAGCAGCCCGCTCTGCCAGTAGGAGAAGCTCTCGATCGCCTTCGCGCGCGCAGCGATCAGGATCCCCGCGGTCGCCCAGCCGAAGCCGGCGAGCGCGGCGATGAACGGGACGAGCAGCATCCCCCAGCTCGGGTTCAGCCCGAAGACCATCGCGACGAGCATCGGCACGCAGCCGTAGACCCCGGTGCGCCCGCCGATCCACAGCGCCTCGCCGGTCACGAGCTCCTCGACGTCGACCGGCGCCGCCAGGATCGCGTCGTAGGTGTGCTGGAACTCCGACTTGATGAACGTCCCGTACATCGCCGGGAACGCGCCGGAGAAGAGGACGGTCGTGGCGACGATGCCGGTGCCGACGAAGTCGATGTAGTCGTAGCCGCCGACGGTGGAGACGAGCGAGCCGAAGCCGAACCCGAAGGCGAGCAGGTAGATCGTCGGGTCGACGGTCGACGAGAACGTCGACGCCTTCCAGAACGAGGAGAAGTTGACGACCTCGCGGACCATGACGCCGCGCAGCGCGGCGAGCTCCAGGCGACCGAGGCGACGCTGGGGCCGGCGGTGGACGTCCGTCGTCATGCGATCTCCTCTCCGGTCAGCAGGACGAAGACGTCCTCGAGGTTCGTGGTCCGCCGGTCGCCGTCGAAGCGGGCGCCGCCGTCGACGTGCAGGACCGCGACCGACGTCCCCGTGCGCCGCGTGCTCCACCCGCGGTCGCGCGCCTCGGCCTCCACCTCGGCCAGCCGCGCGGGTGAGCCGTAGACCTCGAGCGCCTCCGGTCCGGCGTGCTCGTCGATCAGCGCGCTCGGGGCGCCCACCGCGACGGCCTTGCCGTGGGACATGATCGTCACCTGGTCACAGAGCCGTTCGGCCTCCTCGATGTAGTGCGTGCTCATGAGGATCGACACGCCCTCCGAGCGCAGCCGGTCGATGAGCGCCCACAGCTCCTGGCGCACCTGCGGGTCCAGTCCGACGGTCGGCTCGTCCAGGAGCACGAGCCGCGGCTCGTGCAGCAGCGCGCGGGCGATCAGCAGCCGCCGCCGCATCCCGCCGCTCAGCGCGTCGGCCTTCGCGGTGCGCCGGTCGGTGAGGTTGGCGATCGCCAGCGCGCGGTCGATCGCGGCGGCGCGGTCGCGCTTGGGGACGCGGTAGAGGTGGGTGAAGACGAGCAGGTTCTGCTCGACCGTCAGCGAGACGTCGAGGTTGTCCAGCTGCGGCACGACTCCCATCTCCGCGCGGGCCTGCTTGGAGTCGCCGGGGAGCGAGTGACCGAGCACGGTCAGCTCCCCCTCGTCGGCGATCACCTGGGCGGTGAGCGCCTTCATCGTCGTCGACTTCCCGGCGCCGTTGGGCCCGAGCAGCCCGACGCAGCTGCCGAGCGGGACGTCGAGGTCCAACCCGTCGACCGCGGTCAGCTCGCCGAACCGCTTGACCACCCCGCGCAACCGGATCGCCGAGTCGGCCGCAGGTCTCTCCATCGTCTTCTGCACACCCGAGAGACTGACGCACACAGAGGAAGTCATCGACGATCTGGGACACGAGCGCTTGACGCGGGTTCAGCCGCCCGAGATGCTTCGCTACGAAAAGGGTGAGGGGGTCCGTGCAGCTGAGCGCATGCCTCACTTCGTGCTTCCATTGAACCGGGGTCGCAGATGAGGGATGAGGATCGCGTTCAGGCGGGCGGTTCGCCTGACGGAGAGACGCGCATCACGGACGATGGCGACCGGGGCAGCACCCGGCGCAATCTCGTGATCGGCGGCGCGGTCGTGGCCGGTGGAGCGGTGGCCGCGAGCGTGGGCATCACCTCGGGTGCCTCGGCCACGACGGCCACGGGAGCGGCGGCAGCCGCATCCGGCAAGCCCAAGCGGTCCACGGGGAAGGGTGCGATCGGCCTGACCGTGAACGGCCGGCGCCACCGGATCGACGCGGCGCCGGACACGCCGCTGCTGTACGTGCTGCGCGACGAGCTGGGGTTCAAGGGCCCGAAGTTCGGTTGCGGCCTGTCGCAGTGCGGCGCGTGTGCCGTCCTGTCCGACGGCAAGCAGATCCGCTCCTGCGTCACCCCGGTCATCGGCGTGACGAAGAAGCACATCACGACGCTCGAGGGCCTGGCCGACAGCTACCACGGGACCAAGACCGCGCCCGGCGAGCAGCCCGAGAAGCTGCACCCGCTGCAGCAGGCGTGGATCGACGAGCAGGTACCGCAGTGCGGCTACTGCCAGAACGGGATGCTCATCGAGGCCGCGGACCTCCTGTCCAAGACGCCGGACCCGAGCGAGGACCAGATCATCAAGGCGATGGACGGGCACCTCTGCCGCTGCGGCACCTACAACGGCATCGTGCGCGCCATCAAGCGCGCGGCGAAGGAGATGCACTGATGCGCATCCTCGACGAGACCAGCGCCGCGCACGACGTCGCGGCGAAGCACGGCTTCACGCGGGCCGGCTTCCTGAAGGCCGGCGGCGCGCTGCTGGTCGGCCTCACCCTCCCCGGAGCGGTCGCCACCAGTGGCGCCGTCGCCCAGACGGCCGACACCGGGCCGCTGAGCTGGCCGATGGTCGATCCGAGCCAGGCCGGCTCGTGGCTGGCGATCCAGGCCGACGGCTCGGTCACCGCGTTCACCGGCAAGGTCGAGCTGGGCATGGGCAACCAGACCTCGCTGGCGCAGCTCGTCGCCGAGCAGCTGGACGTCGCCTTCGACCGCATCACCCTGGTGATGGGCGACACGGCGACCTGCGTCAACCAGGGCGTCACCGCCGCCAGCGCGACGATCCGCGTCGGCGGGGCGCAGCTCAGCCTCGCCGCGGCGGGCGGCCGCAGGGCGCTGCTCGGGCTCGCGTCCGCGCAGCTCGGCGCACCGGTCGAGTCGCTCGTGGTCTCCAACGGGACGGTCTCGGTCAACGGCGACGCGTCGCGCTCGGTGACCTACGGCGATCTCGTCAAGGGCCAGGTCCTCACGGCGACGTTCCCCGTGACCCCGAACCCGCCGACCGCCAACGCGACGATCAACGCCGGGTCGGTCCCGCTGAAGGCGGTGAGCGACTACAAGGTCGTCGGCACCTCGGTCCCGCGCGTGGACATCCCGCTGAAGGTGGCGGCCAACTACGAGTACATCCAGGACGTGAAGGTGCCCGGGATGCTGCACGGGCGCGTGATCCGCCCGCCGTCGCTCGGGGCCAAGCTCATCAGCTACGGCACGCCGCCGGCCGGCGTGAGGGTCGTGCGCCAGAACGACTTCCTCGGCGTGGTCGCCGAGCGCGAGTGGGACGCCATCCAGGCGGCCACGGACCTCGAGACCAAGTGGACCACCTGGTCGGGTCTGCCGACGCCCGAGGGGACGTCCCAGTTCCTGCGCAAGACCACGAGCCAGGACCGGGTGATCGCGCAGGCCGGCAACGTCGACGCGGGCATGGCGGGGGCGTCCAAGCAGCTGCTGGCGTCCTATGAGACCGCGGTGGAGACCCACGGGTCGATCGGTCCCTCCTGCGCGATCGTCGACGCCAAGGACGGCTTCGCCATGGTCTGGTCGGGGACACAGGGTCCCAACAGCGTGCAGCAGTCGGTCGCCACCGTGCTCGGCCTGCCGTTGAGCGGCGTGCGCGTGATCACCTACCCGGCGTCCGGGTGCTACGGGCGCAACGGGGGCGATCCCGCGACGGTCGATGCGGCGATCATGTCCAAGCTGGCCGGCGCCCCGGTGCGCGTGCAGTGGATGCGCGCCGACGAGCACGGCTGGGACCCCAAGGGCCCGGCGACGGTGCAGGACCTGCAGGGCGGCCTGGACGCGGCGGGCAACATGGTCGCCTTCGGGCACCAGGCGTGGCTGCCGGCGCAGTTCAACACGACGATCATCGGCGGCGTCCTCTCGGGGACGTCGGTCGCGATGACGAACTTCGGCGGCTGGGCGGGCACGCTCAACTACAACGTGCCCAACAAGCTGCTGGTCGCCCACAACCAGAACAACCTCGCCTCCGAGAACAACAACGGCGTCGGGATGATCTCGGCGTGGCTGCGCTCCCCGTCGCAGTTCCAGCTGACGTTCGCGATGGAGTCGTTCATCGACGAGCTGGCGCACGCGGCGGGAGCCGATCCGGTCGACTTCCGGCTGAGGCAGCTCAGCGACCCCCGCCTGGTCGCGGTGCTGACCGCGGTGGCGAAGCTGGCGCAGTGGAAGCCAGGACCGGCCGCGCAGAAGACGAAGGGAACCGGCGTCGCGACCGGCCGGGGCGTGGCGGTGTCGCTGCGCGACGGCACCTACAACGCGGAGATCGCAGACGTCGAGGTCGACCGCGAGACCGGCGAGATCCGCGTCAAGCACGTCTACGTCGCCGAGGACCACGGTCTCACGGTCAACCCGCGGGCGTGCGTCCTGGGCATCGAGGCCGGGATCGTGCAGACGGTCAGCCGCACGCTGCTCGAGCAGGTCCGCTACACGGAGTCGGCGGTGACCAGCGTCGACTGGGAGACCTACCCGATCCTGACGTTCTCGGGAGCCCCGAAGGTGACGACGCACATCATCGAGCGCGCGGAGCTGCCCGCGACGGGCGTGGGCGAGGCCCACTGCTGCCCGGTGGCGGCGGCCGTCGGCAACGCCGTGTTCGACGCCGTCGGCATCCGCCTGCGGGCGCTGCCGATGCTGCCGGCGCGGGTCAAGCAGGCGCTCGCGGCGGCCAAGGCCTGACCGCCGGTCGTACGTAGACCACGAGAGGCCCGCTCGCGCACGCGGGCCTCTCGTGGAACGACCCGCTGGGGCCACAGCACGCCAGAACGCAGAAAACCCCGCATCTCAGCGGGGTTCTCATGCACGACAAGGCGGAGGGGGTGGGATTCGAACCCACGGTAGGGGGGTTACCCCTACAACGGTTTTCGAGACCGCCCGATTCAACCGCTCTCGCACCCCTCCAAGGTGTGCGCGGGTCAGGAGGCTAGCAACGACCTCGGCCCAGGGCTCAGCGGCTGGCGCGGCGATCGACGAAGAAGGCGCGCAGCAGCGCGGCGCACTCGTCGGCGAGGACGCCGCCCACGACCTGCGGGCGGTGGTTCAGGCGCGGCTCGGCGAGGATGTCGAGGACCGATCCGGCGGCGCCCGCCTTCGGGTCGCTGCAGCCGAAGACCACGCGAGGGATCCGCGAGAGGACGATCGCCCCGGCGCACATCGCGCACGGCTCCAGGGTCACGTACAGGGTCGATTCGAGGACGCGCCAGGAGCCCAGGGCGGCGGCCGCCTCGCGCAGGGCGAGGACCTCGGCGTGCGCAGTGGGATCCTCGCGCAGCTCACGCTCGTTGTGTCCGACGCCGATGACCTCGCCGGCGTGCACCACCACCGCGCCGATCGGCACGTCGTCGTGTTCCAGCGCCCGACGTGCCTCGCGCAGGGCGAGGTCCATGTACGCCCCATCGTCTCGCGGAGAGCTGTCGTCGGCCATCATCCAGCCCCCATCATGCCTCGTCTGTCCCCGATCGCCCTCGCCGCCGTCCTCCTGGCGCTGCTCTTCCTCGCCCCGACCGCCACGACGGCGAGTGCGCGCAGCGCGGCCGGCAGCGCCGGCGCCGGCGTCCCCATCGCCCACATCGCGCAGGAGCCGGTGCCCCCGGTGGCCAGCGACGCCCCGCCGCCCAACGACCCGGGCAAGACGACCGTCGCCGGGGGCTGGCGCGCCATCCAGTGGAACTTCCTGGCGCCGAACTTCGGGATCGACGTGGAGCCCGCCTGGGCGCGCCTCGCCGCCGCCGGCCGTCCGGGCGCGCAGGGCATCGTCGTCGCCGTGCTCGACACCGGGGTCGCCTACGCCAACCACGGGAAGTTCCGCCGCTCGCCCGACCTCGTGGGCACCCGCTTCGCGCGGGGGTACGACTTCGTCGACGACGACCCCTACCCCGACGACCACAACGGGCACGGGACCCATGTCGCCTCGACCATCGCCGAGCGCACGAACAACGGGCTCGCCGTCACCGGGATCGCCTACGGGGCGACGATCATGCCCGTCCGCGTCCTCGACACCCGCGGCGAGGGCGACGCCAACGTGATCGCCCGCGGCGTCCGCTGGGCGGCCGATCACGGCGCCGACGTCATCAACCTCTCGCTCGAGTTCCCCGGCGACGTGAAGGCCTCCGAGATCGGGAAGCTGCTGCGCGCGATGCGCTCCGCCTACGCCAAGGGCATCGTCATCGTCGCCGCGTCGGGCAACGAGGCCGGCCGCGCGATCGCCTACCCGGCCCGTGCGGGCGAGGTCATCTCGGTCGGCGCGACCACCGAGCACGGCTGCCTGTCGGACTTCTCCAACGAGGGGCGCGGGCTGGACATCGTCGCCCCCGGCGGCGGCGCGGACGCCGACCTCGCGGGCGACGACAACTGCCGCCCCAACGGCCCGCCCGGCGAGGACATCTACCAGATGACCTTCCTGGGCACGAACCCCGGCCGGTTCGGCCTTCCGTCGGGCTACGACGGGACCTCGATGGCGGTGCCGCACGTCTCCGGGATCCTCGCGCTGATCGTCGCGTCCGGCGTCCTGGGTCCGCACCCGACCCCCGCGCAGCTGCTCGCGCGCCTGAAGTCCACGGCCCGCGATCTCGGGGCGCCCGGCTACGACCGCCGCTACGGCAGCGGGTTGGTCAACGCGAACGCGGCGACGGCGCCGGCGCCGGCGCCGATGGCCGTCCGGCGCAGCGTCACGTCGTCCGGATGATGAGGACCGAGCACGGCGCGTGATGGCTGACCTTGTTCGGCACCGAGCCGAGCAGGAACCGCTTCGCGCCGGTCATCCCCTTGTTGCCGACGACGATCAGGTCGGCGTCGGTCTCCTCGGCGACGTCGAGGATCGCGTCGGCCGGGTCGCCCTGGCGGGCGTAGATCTCGACGTTGACGCCGGCGTTGCGGGCGATCTCGGCCGCCGCCTCGAGCGTCGTGTCGACCTCTTCGCGCAGGTTGACCATCCACTGCAGGTCCTCGGGCACCTGACGCAGCTCCTGACGCAGGCGCTGGGGCGAGACCGGTTCGTACGCGCTCACGAGCTCGATGCGCGCGCCGACGCTCTTGGCCAGCTCGACCGACTGGCGGACCGCCTCGGAGGCGGTTGCGGAGCCGTCGGTGCCCACCACGATCGATCGGAACATCGTCTCTCTCCTACGAAGCTGGTCCTACGAGCCGGATCGCGGCCATTAGATCAGCTTGACGGCGCCGATGACGATGCCGATGAGCACGAACACGACGATCGCGAGCTGCGTGTAGATCCAGAAGGGAGACACGGCCCCCACAATAGGGGCGTGGCCCAGAAAGATCGCGTCGACCGCGACAGCCAGCGCAGCCGGCGCCTGCTGTTCTCCCCGGAGCTCGCCGACGGCACGCTCCGCCCCTCGCAGCTCGCGCGCACCGAGGTGCGCGCGGCTGTCCCCTCGCGCCGCGTGCCGTCCGCGCTGTCGCGTCGCTACCAGCGCAAGCTGATGGAGCGCGGCGCGCTGCGCGTGGAGTCCGAGACGATCGCGCGGGCGATGGCCGCCCGGCGCGCGGTGCTCGGCGACGCGGCGCACGGGCCGCCGCGGCTGGTGGTCCGGGCCGGCTCGTTCCCCCATCCGCTGGCCGACGCCGACCCGGGGCGCTACGGCACCGAGCGCTTCCGCCGCTTCCACGAGACGCTGACGGCGGGCGGGATGCCCTACCTCGTCGCGGTCACCCCGCGGGTGGCCCGCGACCCGCTGGACCCTCGCGGCTCCGGCGACCGTCCGCTGGACGACGCCGAGCTCGAGCTGCTGGCCGACCTGCGCCGCGACGGCGTCGCGTTCGCCGCGCACGGCCTCGATCACCGCACGACGAAGCGCGCCGCGGCGCGGCGGACCGAGCTCGGCGGCCTTTCCAAGCGGGCGCTGCCCGAGCGCCTGGACCGCGCCGACGCCGAGCTGGCGGCGATCGCCATCCGCCCCGAGGTGCTCGTGCCGCCCTTCGACCGGTTCGCCTGGCACCAGTGGGACGCGCTGGCCCAGCGCTACGCGGTCGTCGCCGCGGGGCGCGGATCGCTGGAGGCGATGGGCTTCCACGACGCGCCGCTGTGGCGCGGCGACGCCGTCTGGATGCCGACCTACGCGCCGTTCGACGGATCCTCGGCCGAGGTGCTCGCGGCGGTGCGCGGGCTGGCCGATCAGGGAGCGGCGCTGTGGACGGGCGTGGTGCTGGACTGGAGCGCCGAGGTGGGCGGTGACGACCTGCGGCGGCTCGTCGAGGGTGCGGCGGGCTGGAGCAGCGACTGGGAGGCGTTCCTGGACGCGGTGCGGGCGAGCGCCGTCGAGGTCTGAGGCCGCGTCGACGCCGCAGCCCGCCCCGAGACGCGGGTGCTGCTCGACGAGGTCTTCGGCGAGGGATCGGCTCCCGGGGCGCGCCTGCCCTGGGACGGCACGAACGGGCGCTAGGACCCGCTGGAGTCCAGCTTGCGGCCGATGGCCGTCAGCGTGCGGTTGACGTCGCCGTTGGCCGCGTTCGTCGCCTTCAGCAGCTGCTGCTGGGCGGCGACGACCTGATCGGGATCGGCTGAGAGCGGCGCCTGCGACGCCTTCTCGATCTCGTTGGCGTAGCCGGAGACGTCGGTGGTGAGGCGCCGGTGCAGGGTCGCCACCGAGTCCGGCGGCTGGATCGCCGTCAGCGATGCCGCGGCGCGGTCCAGCGCGCCCGAGTAGGTGCGCAGCGTCTCGGCCTTGAAGCCCGACGGCAGCGCCTTCGCCGCCTGCGCGAAGCGCTGCATCGCGGCGTTGACCGAGGTGATGTAGGTCTGGTCGCGCTTGGCCTGGTCGTCGTTGCCGCCGCAGCCCGCGAGCGCCAGGCCCACCGCGACGACGCACGCCACCATCAGTCGCTGGGGTCCCCGCATCGGGGGACCACCCTATCGACGCGGCCCGCTACCGCGGCCGCACGTCGGCGGCGAGGAGTGCTCCGAGCGCGCGCACGAGCTCCAGCCCCGTGTCGAACATCAGGCAGGTCTCGATCGCGCCGTCGGTCAGGACCGGCCCCTCCCCCGTGAGCAGCTGGGCCGCGAGCTCGTCGGTCACCGGCGCAGGGCGTCCAGCGCCGCGCGGCGGGTGGGATGCAGGTCGAGCATCCCGGGGAGCGCCACCTCGATGACCCGCGCCACGGGACCGTTCTCCGCGCAGCAGACCTCCAGCCGGCCGCCGGTGCCCCGCATCAGCTCGCGCGCGTCGATGATCGCGTGCAGGCCGGTCGAGTCGACGAACGTGCAGCCGGCGAGGTCGAGGACGACCACGTCGCCCCCGTCGCTGGACAGCGTCCGGGCGAACGAGGCCTGCAGCTCGGGCGTCGTGGCGGCATCGAGCTCACCGCCGACGGCCATGACGGTCGCCACACCCACCTGGGCGACGGTGATCTTCAAGTCCTGGTCGAGGTCGTCGATCATCTGCGGTCAACCCTTCTGCTGTCATCAACGGTACATTCGTCGGCGGTTGGGCCGCAGGCCTTGAGCCCGAAGCGACGGAACGTGGGGTTTTGATGAGGCGAGCATGGATGATCGCGCTGGCACTGCTGGTGCCGGCGCTCGGGTCGACCGCCGCACAGGGCGCCACGAACACGGCGAACACAGCGCGAAAGAGCTGCAAGAAGCACGGTTCCACGACCGTGTGCACCGTGGTCAAGACCGGCAAGACCGGGAACACGGGCAAGACCGGGAAGACGGGCGCGGCGGGCCAGACGGGGGCCCCGGGCGCCACCGGCCCGGCTGGACCACAGGGTCCCGCGGGCGAGACCGGAGCCACGGGAGCGACCGGAGCGATGGGCGCCGCGGGTCCCGCGGGACCGGCCGGCGGCGGCGCGGCCACCGGCTACGACCACGTCGACGCGGCGGAGACGACCTCCTCGACGACGTTCACCCGACTCACGACGACCGGCCCGACGGTCACCGTGACGGTTCCCGCATCCGGAACCGTTCGGATCGCCGCCTCCGCACAGGTCAACGGCGACGGCGACGGGTCGGTTGCGCTCTTCGACAACACCGTGCGGGTCGACACGCCCGGATCCGACCTCTGCACGGGCGGTCTCGGCACGTTGTTCGACGCCCCCGGCTTCGACGCCTCCAGCTTCGCCGGCTTGGCCTCCGTGTGGCAGTTCGGCACGCCAGGCGGGTTCGGCCTCTTCGGCTGCACGACGGTCGGCGCTCCCGGACCGGTCACGATCCAGACGTCCGCCGGCACCCACACGTTC
This sequence comes from Solirubrobacterales bacterium, assembly GCA_025964175.1. GTDB lineage: Bacteria > Actinomycetota > Thermoleophilia > Solirubrobacterales > Solirubrobacteraceae > Capillimicrobium. The sequence goes on along the minus strand of JAOPZL010000056.1, from coordinate 10,219 downwards.
GAGTTGCGCTACGAGTTCGCCACCTGCGGCTGCGGTGGCACCCAGGCGACGTTCTCCAACCGCCGTCTCTGGGTCACCCCGCTTCCGTAGCCGCCCGGGATCGCACCTCGTAGACGCACGCCGCCGACCCGCTGACGATGTGCGCCACCCGCCGCACATCGGCTTCGGGCAGCACCTCGCTGATGAAGCCGAGCTCGGTCGTGCAGGCGTGGCCGTGGTGGCGGGCGACGGCGAGGATCGCGCAGTTGTGCTCGGCGATCCGGAAGCCTCCGCCCTCCAAGGGCTGAACCTCGGCGAGATAGCCCGCCTCGTCGAGGATCGCCGTCAGCTCGCGCACCCGCGCCTCGAAGTCCTCCAGCCCGTCCAGGCGGACCCGGGCCTGCGCGACCCGCGTCGCGCGGCGGCGCTCGAATGCGCGGGCCAGCAGCTCCGGGTCCTCGGCCCCGACGTGGTCCAGCAGCTCGGTCGTGAGCTCCCCGTAGTTCTTCGGGAACAGGGCGTCGGCGGAGGCGGTGAGCCGGTAGAAGCGACGGGGCCGACCGGGGCCGGAGCGTTCGTCGCGATGCTCGACCAGCCCGGCCGAGACGAGCGGCGTGAGCTGCTGGCGGGCGGCCGACGCGGTGATCGCCAGGACGTCGGCGAGCTCCTCGGCGCGGGCCTCCCCGCGACGCCGCAGCGCGTCGAGGAGGACTCGGCGAGACGGCGGCAGTTGCGGCAACACGACGTCCACACGACCAGGATAAACAAGTGGTAGCTTGCTTTATCCAGTTTCATCCCCGAAGGGAGCTTTTCGATGGCCTTCACCGTTCCGGATCTGCCCTACGCGTACGACGCGCTCGAGCCGCACATCGACGAGCAGACGATGCACGTCCACCACGACAAGCATCACCAGGCGTACGTGGACAAGGTCAACGCCGCGCTCGAGGGCACCGAGTGGGCCGACAAGCCGATCGAGGAGGTCGTGGCCAACCTCGACTCGCTCCCCGCCGACAAGAAGGGCCCCGTCCGCAACAACGGCGGCGGCCACTACAACCACTCGCTCTTCTGGGAGTCCCTCTCCCCCAACGGCGGCGGCGCCCCCGAGGGTGATCTCGCCGCGGCCATCGACGCGGCCTTCGGCTCATTCGACGCCTTCAAGGAGCAGTTCGAGGCCGCCGGCGTCGGCCAGTTCGGCTCCGGCTGGGCCTGGCTCGTGGCCGACGGCGGCAAGGTCGCCATCGTCTCCACGCCCAACCAGGACTCGCCGCTGACCGCGGGCAAGACGCCGCTGTTCGGCAACGACGTCTGGGAGCACGCCTACTACCTGAAGTACCAGAACAAGCGTCCCGACTACCTCAAGGCGACGTGGAACGTCGTCGACTGGGGCAAGGTCGCGGAGCGCTACGCCGCCGCGAAGTAGCGGCCTCCGTCCTGCTCGTCGCTCAGCCCGCGACGAGCAGGGCGATGCCGGCGAACGCGCCGGCGACGCCCGCGCCCTGCAGCGGGCTCATCCGCTCGGCGAGGAACGCGCGGGCCAGCAGCACCGTCGCCACCGGGTAGACCGACGCGAGCACCGCGACGACGCTCAGCAGCCCGAGCGTCGTGGCGAACGCGTACGCCGTGATCGCGGTGATCTCGATCGCCCCGACGACGGGCAGCGGCCAGATCGGCAGCAGCTCCCGCGGTAGGCCCCGGCCGTGCACGACGACCGCTGCCGCGCCGACCGCGAAGAAGGCGACGATCCGGGCCGTCTCCAGCGCCCACAGCGCGCTCGCGTCGGCTGCGCCGGCCAGGCCGACCATCGAGACGCCGACGGCCAGCGCCGCGAGCAGCGCCCAGGCGATGCCCGCCGGGCGCATCGGCTCGCCCCCGCCTGGCGGCCGCGCGGCCAGCGCACATCCGGCCACGGCCAGGACCATGCCGACCGCGGCGAGCCAGCTCGGCCGGTCCCCGGTCGCGATCCCCCACCCGACCGGAACCGCCGCGCCGAGGGCGAAGACCGGTGCGACGATGCCCATCGGGCCGATCGAGAGCGCCTGGTAGAGCGAGATCGCGGCGACCGACAGGCCCAGGCCGCCGACCATCGCCGGCCACAGCTCGCCCAGCCCGGGCGGCGCGCCGCCCGCCACGGCGACGGCGACGCTGAGCAGCAGCAGCCCGAACGTCTGGCTGATGAACACGACGACGATCGCCGCGCGCCCGCGGCTGAGCAGCCCGCCCAGGAAGTCCGAGGTCCCCCACGCCGCCGACGAGAGGATGGCCAGCAGAACGCCGCCCATGACTGGTCTGCCCGCCGACGCCTACGCGTCGCTGGACTGCGCCCAGAGATTGATGCCCGCGTCGACCGCGTGCTGGTCGATCGCGGCCAGCTCGTCGGGCGAGAACTCCAGGTTGTCCAGCGCGCCGAGCGTGTCCTCCAGCTGGCCGACGGAGCGCGCGCCGATCAGCGACGACGTGACGCGCGGGTCGCGCAGCGTCCACGCCACCGCCATCTGCGCCAGCGACGGCCCGCGCGAGCGGGCGATCTCGTTCAGCGCCCGGATGTGGGCCAGCGAGGCGTCGCTGAGCAGCTTCTCCGACAGCGACGAGCCCATCGTCGCGCGGGAGCCCTCGGGGATGCCGTCGAGGTACTTGTCGGTGAGCATCCCCTGGGCCAGCGGCGAGAAGACGATCGCGCCGACGCCCTCGGTGCCGAGCACGTCGAGCAGGTCCTCCTCGATCCAGCGGTTCAGCAGCGAGTAGGACGGCTGGTGGATGAGCAGCGGCGTGCCGAGCGAGCGCAGGAGCTCCACCGCCTCCGCGGTGCGCTTCCCCGAGTAGGAGGAGATCCCGACGTAGAGCGCCTTGCCCTGCTTCACGGCGCTGGCGAGCGCGCCGCACGTCTCCTCCAGCGGCGTCTGGGGGTCGAACCGGTGCGAGTAGAAGATGTCGACGTAGTCCAGGCCCATCCGCTGCAGCGACTGGTCCAGCGAGGACAGCAGGTACTTGCGCGAGCCCCAGATCCCGTACGGGCCCGGCCACATGTCGTAGCCGGCCTTCGTCGAGATGACGAGCTCGTCGCGGTAGGGACGGAAGTCGTCGCGCAGGTGGCGGCCGAAGTTCGTCTCGGCCGTGCCGTAGGGCGGCCCGTAGTTGTTGGCGAGGTCGAAGTGGGTGATGCCCAGGTCGAACGCGCGGCGCAGGACGGCGCGCTGCTCGCCCAGCGGCTGGAGGTCGCCGAAGTTGTGCCACAGGCCGAGCGAGATGGCCGGCAGCTTCAGGCCCCAGCGCCCCGCGTTGCGGTAGGGCATGCGCCCGTCGTAGCGCTGGGGGTCTGGCGTGTAGCGGTCGTCGTCGGCGACGAAGCTCATCGGTCGGGATCCTGCGGGGTCGGGAAGGCGCCGTCGATGAGCTCGACGCGGTAGCCGTCGGGGTCGGCGATGAACGCGATGCGCGGGAGGTCGTCGCGCCCGCCCGGGTGGAAGGGCGGCTTCTCGGGCTCGACGCCCAGAGCCGCGACCGCCGCGAGCGTCGCGTCGATGTCGTCGACGGTCAGCGCGAAGTGGTTGTACCCATCGCCGAGGTCGTAGGGCTCGGTACGCCCGTCGTTGACGGTCAGCTCGAGCACGTCACCGCCGCCGGGCAGGCCCAGGTAGAGGTTGTAGGCGGTGTCGAAGTTCAGGCGGCCCCGGCGCTCGAACCCGAGCGCCGCGTAGAAGCGCAGCGATGCCTCGGGGTCGCGGACGCGCACGCAGGTGTGGACGAAGGCGGTGGACATGAGCCGAGCCTACCCCGCCGATGCCGCTTTGCTCAGCCGTCGTCCTGGCGGAAGGCCCAGCGGGTCTCGTCGATGGTGAGGCCGCTGGCCACGCAGGCCAGCAGCTTCATCCGCGCCGCCTGGGGCGACAGGAAGCCGACGGGGATCATGTTCGTGCCACGCAGGTCGCGCTCGGAGCCCGCGTACCCGTACGTGCCGGTGAGCACGACCCCGCGCTCGGGCCGGCAGTAGGCGACGATCGGGATCCGCTCGGCCGCCTCGGCCCACTGCTCCATCACCGCGGGCGGGAGGTGCCCCGCACCGAGGGTCCCCACGACGACGCCGTCGGGCTCGGTCTCCAGCGCCGCGCGGGCGAGCGTGCCGTCGTCGCCGGCGCCCGTGGGGACGACGAGGACGCGCCGGTCGAGGTCGGGCGGGTCCAGCGGCGGGTTGCGCGGCAGGCGCGACCACAGCGTCGGGTGGCCCTCGGTGACGCGGCCGACCGGGCCGGTCTGGGGGGAGGAGAAGGCCGTCAGCGACGTCGTGTCGGTCTTGCGCGCGCAGCGGGCGTGGTGGATCTCGCCGCCGAAGACGACCAGCACCCCCATGCCGGCCGACTCGGGCGAGGAGGCGACCGCGACCGCGTCGAGCAGGTTGGCCGGACCGTCGGCTCCGGCCGCGCTGGCCGGGCGGATCGCGCCGGTGAAGACGATCGGCGCCTCGGCGTCGTGGATGACGTCGCAGAGCATCGCCGTCTCCTCCAGCGAGTCCGTGCCGTGGGTGACGACGACGCCGATGCCGCGGCGGGCGGCGTCGCGCGCCTCGCGGCAGATCAGCAGGCAGTCGGCCAGCGTGAGGTGCGCGCTGGGGACGTTGACGACCTGGCGCGCCTCCAGCCCCTCGCGATCGCCGAGGCCGGGGATCGCGGCGACGAGCTCCGCGGCGTCGAGCGCGGGGGTGGCGGAGCCGCTGCCCGCCGACGCCTGGGCCATGGCGATCGTGCCGCCGGCCCCGAGGATGCGCACACGGCGCGGAGGGAAGTTGTCATCGCGCGCGGACACTCGGCGACCCTAGCGGATGACCCTTTTCGTCCCGGCGCACACGGCGAGGCTCATCGGTCATGGAGACGATCATCTGCGGGGTCGGCATCATCCTGGTCATGGTCCTGAGCCTGGTCGTATGACGGAGGTCGTCCTCGGCGTCGACGTGGGCACGACGTCGGCGAAGGCCACGGCGTTCGCCCCCAACGGCTCCGAGCTCGCGCGCGGAGAGGTCGGCTACCCGCTGGACGAGCCGCATCCCGGCTGGGCCGAGCAGGACCCGCAGGTCGTCGCCGACGCGGCTGTGGAGGCGATCCGCATCGCCGCCCAGGAGGCCCGCGCGGGCGGGCACACGATCGCCGGGCTGTCGCTGTCGTCGGCGATGCACGGGCTCGTCGCGCTGGACGCCCACGACGCGCCGCTGACCGCGCTGTTGACGTGGGGCGACACGCGCGCGTCCGACCAGGCCGAGCGGCTCAAGCGGGAGCACCCGGAGCTCCACGGTCGCACCGGGACGCCGCTGCACCCGATGTCCCCGCTGGCCAAGCTCTGCTGGCTGCGCGAGTCGCAGCCCGACACGTTCGCCGCCGCCTCGCGGTTCGTCGGGGTCAAGGAGCTCGTGCTGCAGCGGCTGACGGGCGAGTGGGCGGTCGACCACTCCGTCGCGTCGGGGACGGGGCTGCTGCACATCCGCTCGCTGGAGTGGGACGCGATGGCGCTGGAGGTGGCGGGCATCTCCGCCCACCAGCTCGCGCCGCTCGTCCCGGCCAAGGAGCGATTCGCGCTGAGGGCGGGCGCGAGCGCCGAAACCGGCCTGCTGGGCGGCACGCCGGTGATCGCGGGGGCGGGCGATGGGCCGCTGGCCAACCTCGGCGTGGGCGCCGTGAAGCCCGGCATGGCCGCCGTCTCGATCGGCACGAGCGGGGCGCTGCGGGTCATGGTCGAGAACCCCGCCACCGACCCCGCGGGGCGCGTCTTCTGCTACGCGCTCACCCCGGGACGCTGGGCCGTCGGCGGAGCCGTCAACAACGGCGGCGTCGTGCTGCAGTGGGCCGGAGAGGCGCTCGCTCCCGACCTCGGCGAGCACGCCGAGGAGGCCCTGCTGGAGCTGGCCGCGAGCGTGCCGGCGGGCAGCGAGGGGCTCATCATGCTCCCCTACCTGCTGTCGGAGCGCGCGCCGCACTGGTCGGCCCTGCCCCGCGGCGCCTACGTCGGGCTGACCCGCGGTCACGGGCGGGCGCACCTCATCCGCGCGGCGATCGAGGGCGTCTGCCAGCAGCTCGCGGTCGTGCTCGCCTCCGTGCGTGACGCGGGCAACGACGTCGTGCAGGTGCGCGCGACCGGCGGCTTCGCGCGCAGCGACCTGTGGCGCCAGATCCTGACCGACGCGCTGGGCATGGAGATCGGCTTCCCCGCCGGCCACGAGGGGTCGGGCTTCGGCGCCGCGCTGCTGGGAATGGAGGCGCTGGGGCTGATCGACTCGATCGATCGCGCCGCCGAGCTGGTGAGGATCCACGACCGGGTGCAGCCGGGGGTGCAGGCATCCGCCACCTACGCCGAGCTGCTGCCGATCTTCGTCTCGCTGTACGACGCCCTTGCTCCGGCCTTTGGGCGCCTGCGCAGGCTGGACCCCGGATCCTGAGCGCCGGCTAGGAGGGTGGGCGCTCGCCGCCGGCCTCTCGCGGACGCCGGGTGCGGGCCGTGAGCGCGCCGAGGAGGATGGCGAAGATCGCCGCGGCGAAGAACGCGATCGCCCAGACGGGCAGCGAGTCGATCGTGGCCCAGAAGCCGTGGAACGGCGACGGGTCCTTGTCGTGGGTGATGACCTTGTGGCCGATCCCGATCGCCACCACCGACAGCAGCAGGATGAACAGCGTGAGCAGCAGCGGGTGGCGCGGCTCGTGGCCCTTCGTGCGCAGCACCTGCGTCGACTTCAGCAGCTTGGCGGCCTTGGCCAGGTAGAGGACCTGGAGCACGCGCGCGCCCTGCATGGTGGAGAGCGCGCGGGCGGCGAGCAGGCCCTCGAGGATGTGGGTCAGCGCGGGCAGCGTGGCGACGAGGATCGCCAGCCCGAACAGGTGGCCGCGGATCCACGCGCGGCGGTTGGCGACCACGGTGAGCATGATCACCGCCTCGGCCAGGAACGTCGTCCAGATCGCCCACGAGAGGAGGACGGTGATGACCTCCCACGCACCCCGCTTCTCGGTGAAGTAGAGGAAGACGGTGGGCAGCGCGACCCACGCCGCGATGATCACCGGCCAGTGCAGCCGGCGCTCCCACCGCGCACCGCGCGGGTCGATCTGGGGGTCGATCGCGGCCATCCGTGGCCGTTGAGGCTAGGCGACGAGGTTGGATCCGGTCCTTGACAGGGTGCATAGGGTGGGCCCCATGCCCAACATCGGACCGACTGAGATCATCATCGTGCTCATCATCGCCCTGGTGATCCTGGGCCCGAAGAAGCTCCCGGAGGCGGGGCGCTCGGTCGGCCGCTCGATCCGCGAGTTCAAGGCCGGCGTCAGCGAGAAGGCCGGCGACGAGGAGAGCACGAAGCTCCCGGCCGCCAACGAGACCGTCTGAGAACGACCACGGTCGGCCCGCCGGGCCCGACCTCGAGCTGGAGCCCAACATGCACGTGGAGCGCATCGCGACCGTCCTGCCCGTCGATGACCTGGCCGCGGCGGTCGCGGGCTGGAGTGCCCTCCTGGGCATCGAGCCGACCTTCGTGGACGGCGACCGCTGGGCGCAGTTCGACGTGGCCGGGTCCCGCATAGCGCTGGCCGGGAGCGATCGCACCAGCGACGCGCCGGGCCTGATGCTCAAGGTCGCCGACCTCGACGCCGCCCGCGCCGAGGCCTCGGCACGCGGCCTCGACGTGACCGAGCCGCAGATCGGCCCCCACGAGGTGCGGGTCACCGTCACCGGGCCCGGCGGCGTCCCGGTCGTGTTGTACGCGCCGAAGAGCTGAGCAGCCCGCGCTATCTTTCGGTACCAGATGTCTTGGCGCCGAAATACCTCTTCCTCCTCCGGCGCCGTCGCGGGGCCTACCGCGGCCGCCGCCGCGGCGACGCCTGACCGTCCCGAGATCCCCAAGGCGGTCTGGCGCATCGCCTACGTCGTCGTGCTCGGCGGCATCATGGGCATCCTCGACACGACGATCGTCAACGTCGCGCTGCGCTCGCTGGCCACCGACCTCGACACGTCGCTGGCCCAGATCCAGTGGGTCGCCACCGGCTACCTGCTCGCGCTCGCCGCGACGATCCCGATCAGCGGCTGGCTCGCCCGACGGGTCGGCGCCAAGCGCCTCTACCTCGCGTCGCTGCTGCTGTTCATCGCGGGTTCGGCGCTGTGCGCGCTGGCGTGGTCGTCGGAGTCGCTGATCGGCTTTCGGATCCTGCAGGGGCTGGGCGGCGGGCTGACCCTCCCGGTCGGCCAGATGATCATGTTCAAGGCCGCCGGACCCCGCAACATCGGGCGCCTGATGGCGGCGATGGGCGTGGCGATGGTCCTCGCGCCGGTCTTCGGCCCGACCCTCGGCGGCCTGCTCATCGAGCACGCCGGCTGGCAGTGGATCTTCCTCATCAACGTCCCGATCGGCATCGTCGCGCTGACGCTCGCGCAACGGCTCCTGCCCCCCGACACCGCCGACGACCCCGGCCGCTTCGACACGCTCGGCTTCGTCCTCGTCGTGGGCGGCGTCGTCGGCGTGACCTACGGGCTGGCCGAGAGCGGCCAGACCGGCTCGTTCGCCTCGGTCGCGGTGTTCGTGCCGCTGGTCGTCGGCATCGTCGCGCTCGTCGCCTTCGTCCTGCACGCGCTGCGCGTCCCCCGCGCGATCCTCGACGTGCGCCTGTGGGCCAACCCCGCGTTCGCCGCCGCCGGGCTGACGACGTTCGTGCTCGGCGCGACCCTGTTCGGCGGCATGCTCCTGATGCCGCTGTACTTCCAGATCGTGCGCGGCGAGGACGTCGTCACCACCGGCCTGCTGCTCATCCCGCAGGGCATCGGCGCGGCGATCGCGATGCGGCTGTCGGCGCGGGCGGTCGAGCGCTTCGGCGGCGGCCTGACCGCGATGGGCGGCTGCATCATCACGCTCGTGGCGACGATCCCGTTCGCGCTGATCGGCTCGGGCACGTCGTACTGGCTGATCGGCGCGGCGATGGTCGTGCGCGGCTTCGGGATCGGCATGTCGATGATGCCCTCGTGGACCGCGGCGTTCAGCGTGCTGGCACCCCACCAGATCAACGACGCGACCCCGCAGCTCACCGTGCTGCAGCGCGTCGGCGGCTCGATCGGCACCGCGCTGCTGACCGTGCTGCTGCAGAACCACCTCGACGCGGCGCGCAGCCCGGCCGCCGAGGCGTCCGCGTTCGGCAGCACGTACTGGTGGGTCATGGGGATGGCGCTCGCCGCGGTCATCCCATGCTTCGTCCTGTGGCAGATCGAGCGGCGCGCCGGGGCCGACGAGCACGCGGCGCTGGCGCAAGCCGAGCTCGCAACCGAGGCGGCGGCGGTATGAGCAGCGTGGGCGAAGCCGAGGACACGCTCCAGGGCCTGGACCGGGCGGTCTCCGAGCTGCTCGGCGCCGAGCGGCGCCTGCGCGGCCGGCAGAAGGGCGAGCTGACGGTCAACCACATCCGCGCGTTGAGCTGGCTCTCGCGCAACGACGACTCCGCGACCGCCGGCGAGATCGCCCGCGAGACCGGCCTGAACCCCGCGTCGGTCACCGGTCTGCTCGATCAGCTCGAGGCGCAGGGTCTCGCCGTCCGCGAGCGCTCGGCGACCGACCGCCGCGTCGTCCGGGTCACGATGACCGACCAGGGCCGCGAGGTCCTCGCCCGCAAGCGCGAGTACTGGCGCGGATGCTGGGAGGAAGCCCTGCGCGACGTCCCGGCCGCCGAGCGCCGCGTGGCCGCCGACGTCCTGCACCGCATCGCGAAGCTGTACGACGGGGTCGGGCGGGAGGAGTAGGCGCGCGAGCGTGCCGTAGGGTCGCGCCCGTGCTGCTCGTCGCTCCCGACTCGTTCAAGGGCACCTTCAGCGCAGCGGAGGTCGCCGCCGCGATGGCGCACGGCGCCCGCGCGGCCGGCGTCGAGGCGCACGCCTGTCCGGTGGCCGACGGGGGCGAGGGAACGATCGACGTCCTCCTGCCCGCGCTGGACGGGGTCGAGATCGATGCGCCCGTCCACGACCCCCTCGACCGCCCGATCGAGGCCGCGTTCGGGTGGGTGGCGACCGGCTCGCGCGCGATCGTCGAGATGGCGCGCGCTTCGGGACTGCACCTCGTCGCGCCCGCCGCGCGCGACGCCGAGGCCGCCTCGACGCGCGGTACGGGCGAGCTCATCGCGGCCGCCCTCGCGCACGGTGCGCGGGAGGTCGTCGTCACCGTCGGCGGCTCGGCGACAAGCGACGGCGGCGCCGGCGCGATCGCGGCGATCGACGCCGCCGGCGGGCTGCGCGGGGCGCG
>JAOPZL010000039.1 GCA_025964175.1 Solirubrobacterales bacterium | reverse complement strand
TCCGCCTCTGCGGACTCGCCCTTGCTCTCGAAGTGCTGGATGAAGCGCTCGAGCGCGTCCTCGCGGCGGTTGTAGACGAGGTCGTCGGCGAGCTCGCGCTCCTCGGTGGAGATCTCGCCGTAGGGCGTGATGTGGTTCGGGTTGACCATCGCGAGGTCCAGCCCGGCCTCCACGCAGTGGTGCAGGAAGACGGAGTTGAGGACGCTGCGGGCCGGGAGCCCGATGCCGAAGGAGACGTTGGAGACGCCCAGCGACGTCTTGACGCCGGGAAGGTTCTCCTTGATCAGCCGGATGCCCTCGATCGTCTCGACCGCGGACGGCTTCCACTCGTCGTCGCCGGTGGTCAGCGTGAACGTGAGGACGTCGAAGATCAGCAGCTCGGGGTCGAGCCCGTGCTCGTCGCAGGCGATCTCCTTGATGCGCGTGGCGATCTCGACCTTGCGGGCGGCCGTCTTGGCCATCCCGACCTCGTCGATGGTCAGCGCGATGAGCGCCGCGCCGTGCTCGATGGCGAGCGGGATGACCGTGTCGGCCTTCGCGCGCCCGGCCTCGAGGTTGATCGAGTTGACGATCGCGCGGCCGGGGATCTGGTCCAGGGTCGCCGCGATGACGTCGGGCTCGGTCGAGTCGATCTGGATCGGTGCGGGCTGCGACAGCGAGACGCGCTTGGCGACGATCCGCATCTGCTCGTCCTCGTCCTGGCGCTCGGTCAGCGCGACGCACAGGTCGAGCACGTGGGCGCCGCCCTCGACCTGGTCCTCGGCGACCTGGACGATGCCGTCGTAGTCGTCGGCCAGGAGCAGCTCCTTGGCCTTGCGCGAGCCCTGCGAGTTGACGCGCTCGCCGACGATCGTCGGCGACGGCGACTGGGCCAGCGGCGTCGCGGCGATCATCGACGACACGCGCGGCGCGCGCGGGGCGGGGCGCGCGACGATCTGGTGATTGCGGCAGCGCTCGGAGATCGCGTGGATGTGGCCGGGCGTGGTGCCGCAGCAGCCGCCGACGATGCCGACGCCGTAGCGCTCGACGAACTCGCCGAGCGTATGGGCCAGAGAGCCGGGCTCCTCGGGGAAGATCGTCTCGCCGTCGGGACCCTGGATCGGGAGGCCGGCGTTGGGGACGCAGGAGACCGGCACCGGCGAGTTCTCGCCGAGGTAGCGGATCGCGTCGCGCATGTCCTCGGGGCCGGTGGAGCAGTTGAGGCCGATGACGTCGACCATCAGCGCCTCCAGCGTGGTGAGCGCGGCGTCGATGTCGGTGCCGAGCAGCATCTTGCCGCCGTTGGGCAGCAGCGAGACGGAGACCTGGATGGGGACGGAGCGGCCGACGTTCTTGGCTGCCTCGCGGACGCCGAAGATGGCGGCCTTCGCCTCGAGGATGTCCTGGACGGTCTCGATGACGACGAGGTCGACCCCACCCAGGAGCAGGCCGCGGGCCTGCTCCTCGAAGACGGTGACGAGCTCGCGGAAGCCGATCCGGCCGAGCGTCGGATCGTCGGAGGCGGGCAGGAAGCCCGTCGGGCCGATCGAGCCGGCGACGAAGCGCTCCTCGCCGCCGCCGATGGCGTGGCGGGCGATCTCCGCGGCGACCTGGTTGATCTCGAGCGTGTAGTCGGCCAGACCCCACTCGTCGAGCTTGAGGCGGCTGGCCTGGAACGTGTCGGTCTGCACGACGTCGGCGCCGGCCGCGGCCATCGAGTCGTGGACGCCCGCGATGATGTCGGGACGGTGCAGGATGAGCGCCTCGTGGCACTTGCCCGGCAGCCCGCCGTAGTCCTCGGTCGTGAGGTCGAACTGCTCGAGGGTGGCGCCCATGCCGCCGTCGAAGATGACAACGCGCTCGCGAATGGTCCTGGTGTAGTCCCGCATCGTCGGCATAGGCTAGCGCAACCTTGACAAAGGTGTGGCAAGGTTTGTGCGGACTAGGCTCGCGACCGATGAGACCGCCTGCTCCCGACGCGTTCGTGTGGAAGCTCCTGGACCTTCACACCTCGCTCCTGCGGGTCAGCCGCGGTCGCCTCGGCGGCCGGCTCGGGCGCCTGCGCTTCCTCGTGCTGCACCACGTCGGAGCGCGGACGGGCGCCGACCGTCAGGACACGCTGCTCTACCGCGCCCATGGCGAGGACATCGTGATCGTCGCCTCCAAGGGCGGCGGCGTGCGCAACCCGGCGTGGCTGCACAACCTGCGCGCCCACCCCGACGTGCTCGTCGACCTGCCCGGCGGCGGTCCGCCCGTGGCGGTCCGCGCCCGTGAGATCGACGGCCCCGAGCGCGAGGAGCTGTGGCGCTTCATGGTCGCCATGTGGCCGTTCTACGCGACCTACCAGCGCAACACGGACCGGCTCATCCCGGTCGTGGTCCTGGAGCGGCGCCCGCCGCCGGGCTGATCCCACCGGCCTGCTCGGGCTCCTGCTTCTCCTCCGCGGCATCGCGCTCGCGTCCGCGCGCGTGCAGGAACGCGCCGAACGAGCCGGCCAGCGTCGCCACGACGGTGATCGCGTAGAGCTCCATCAGGACGTCGAGGATCCGGCCGCCGGTCGAGATCGGGTTCTTCAGCGAGGACGACACGGTCAGCAGCTGGCTCGACGTCCAGAAGAGCGAGTCGCCGTAGCTCGAGATGTCCGTCTGCGGGGCGTGGCGCTCGAAGCGCCAGATGATCAGCGAGCAGATGAGGTCGATGATCAGCGTCGTGACGATCAGGACGAAGATGCGCGACCGCAGCCGGTGATGGGTCGGCGTCGACCCGCGCAGGACGTCGAACAGCTCGCGCCAGCCGACCCACAGCATGCGGTGCATCGGCACCGCGTCAGCCTCAGTCGCTCTTGACGAGATCGCGGCCCGGGTCGATCGACCAGCGCCCGGCGACCTGCTCGAGGTCGTCGTCGATGGACCAGCGGTCGGGCAGCGGATCGCCATCGTGCTCGACCGAGCCGCCCTTCAGCGCCATCGAGTTCGTGTTGTCGCCGATCGCTGCGAGCTGCTCGATCTCGTCGGCGGTGAGGACGATCTCCGCGCTGACCGCGGCGAGCTCGGCTCGCTTGGACTCGACCGTGCGGGCGTCGTCGCCCGCCTCCTGGATCAGCGAAGGCGCGACGCAGCCGACGGTCGGGTGCGCGAGGTTCCACTGGCAGGCCAGCTGCATGACGGTCAGCCCGTGGCGCTGGGCGATCGGGCGCATCAGCTCCAGCCGCTCGGCGCCGCGGTCGATCCAGCCCTTGGGGCGGAACAGGCGGTGGTCCTGCTCGCGGAAGTGATGGCCGGGGCGGACGTCGTCCCAGAAGAGCCCGCCGTAGTCGGCGACGCGCGTGATCGTCTGCACGTCGTGCGCGGCGGCCGCGTCGAGCACGAGCTCGCCGGGCCACGGCTCCATCGGGCTGAGGATGATCATCGCCCAGTCGATGGAGGAGCCGAAGCGCTCGAAGGAGTCGATGAGGTCGACGGTGAAGCCGTTGGCCGGACCGGGGGCGATGCCCAGCTTGCGCGTCAGCCCGGACTCGCGCACGGCCTCCAGCGCCTCCCAGACGCGCGGGTCGGAGTAGCCGGCGCGGTCGGGGTTGTGCAGGAGCAGGAGGTCGAACTGATCGACGCCGCAGCGCTCCAGCGAGCGCTCGGTCGCCTCGCGCACGTAGGTGGTCCAGCGCTCGCGCGGCACGGTGGCGGTGAAGCGCGGGAAGCCCTTCGCGCCCTGGCGCTCGCCGTCGTAGAAGTCGTGGCCGATCGCGCCGACGAGGCTGTAGCTCTCGCGCCGGCGGCCGGTCAGCGCCCGGCCGACGAGGCGGTCGCCCTCGCCCTGGCCGTAGACGTCGGCGGTGATCACGGTGTCGATGCCGTCGCCGGGGCGCAGCAGCGCGGTCAGGCGGTCGTCGTCGAGGGGCTCCCCGAAGTGCAGGAAGCGGCCCCCGGACCAGGCTCCGAGGGCGGTGGGCGTGGGATCCAGGGCCATCGCCCGTCAGGCTAGCGCGGCATCCCCGCCGCGGCCCGTCTCACAGCTTGGGCAGGTGGGCGCTGAGCCACGGCGCCAGCGTCCGCGAATAGGTGGCGGTGAGGTGGTTGTCGTCGCGGTAGACGAGCACGTCGCCCACGACCGCCGGGCAGCGCGCGCCGGGGCAGATCACCGGCGCCGGGTCGAGCACCTCGATGCCACCGACCGCCTCGGCCGCCTGGCGGTTGATCGGCGGGCGCGCATAGGCCGTCGTCCGGTCGAACGCGCAGTCGTCGAGGTGGTCGAGCTTGCCGGCCACGCAGGACGGGATGTCGCCCGGGGCGGTCGGGCTGTTGACCATCGTGACCACGCGCGCGCCCGTCGCCTTCAGGCGGGCCAGCGTCTTCGCGTACCCGGCCTGCAGCGTCGGCCCGCTGTCCACGCCGGCCAGCTTCGTGGAGCCGTCCATCGCCGCGTAGCCGTTCGCGCCGTCGGCGACGATCAGGTCGGGGTGCTCGTCTCGCTCGATGCGGCGCAGCGTCGTCTCGCGCCACGCGTCGCACTCGGTGTACGCGCGCCCGAGCGGGCCGTTCCAGATCGGCGTCATCGCGGGGGAGCAGCCCTGCTTGGCCAGGAAGACGAACGACCAGCCGCGGCGCTGCGCGATGGCATGGAGCGCCGGCGCCCACATCGCGGCGTGTGAGTCGCCGAACAGCAGCAGCTTGGCCGGCGCGTCGCGCGGGCCGTAGGTGCAGTCCGGCGACAGCGTGCCCCGGCGCTGCTGCCAGCAGCCGTCCAAGTACATCGCGGGCTGGTCGGCGTCCGCGTTGCGCGGGTTGGGCCGCAGGGCCCGGGCGGTGCGCTGGATGGTCGTCGGGTCGCTCGTCAGCGCCTTCGCGCCCTGCACCTCGGCGGCCGACGCGGTGCGGATCGTCGGCGCGGTGATCGAGACGAGCAGGCCGGCGACGATCGACACCGCGATGCAGGCCGCGCCCAGCTGCAGCGCCAGCCGCGGGCGGCTGGCGAGCCGCGGGGAGTGATGGAAGCGCGCCTCGACGAGGTAGTGGGTGGCGATCGTCGGCACCAGCGAGACCGCCATCACGCTCAGGCCGTCGACGGCGCTCAGCGGCCCCCACGCCTTGGTGGCGAAGACGTAGATCGGCCAGTGCCACAGGTACCACGAGTAGGAGATCTGCCCGACGTAGCGCACCGGGCGCCAGGTCAGCGGCGGCAGCGGGGCCGCGTAGCCGGCGACGATGAGGGCGGCGGTGGCCAGGGTCGGCAGCAGCGCGGCGGTCCCGGGGAAGTGGGTCGACGGGCCGAAGACGAGGCAGGAGGCGAGGATGCCGGCCAGCCCCGCGGAGCCCAGCGCGAGGGCGGCGCGGCGGCCCAGCCGCTGGGCCAGCGAGGCGCCGCCGAGGGCCAGCGCCCCGCCGAGCGCGAGCTCCCAGCCGCGGGTCAGCGTGGAGAAGTAGGCGGCGTCGGCCTCGGTGTGGGTCTGGACGATGCCCCAGGCGAACGAGGCGACCGCCACGCCGGCCAGCACGACCCACACGACCGCGCGCACCGACCGCCCGTGCCGTCGCCACCACCACGTGGCGATCAGCAGCAGCCCAGGCCACACGAGGTAGAACTGCTCCTCGACGGCCAGCGACCAGAAGTGGCGCACCGGGCTGGCGTCCTGGCCGGCGGCGAAGTAGTCGACGGCCTGGGAGGCGAAGCGCCAGTTGACGACCGACAGCGCCGCGGCGATGACGTCGCCGGAGACGAGGTCGCGGCGGACGGGGTCGAACATGAGCGACGAGACGACGGCGATGAACGCGAGCACGATCGCCGCGAGCGGCAGCAGGCGCTTGGCCCGGCGCGCGTAGAAGCGGGTCAGCGAGACGTGGCCGGTCGACTCGAGCTCGCGGACGACCAGGCCGGTGATGAGGAAGCCGGAGATGACGAAGAAGACGTCGACGCCGATGTAGCCGCCGGCCAGCGCGCCGACCCCGGCATGGCAGAGCACGACCGCCGTGACGGCGACCGCGCGCAGGCCCTCGATGTCGGGGCGGAACCCGCCGCCGCCGGACTTCTCCATCAACCGTACCTACGAACTCGGGAACGCCCAGGGGGCAGGACGCGCTGAGACTATGAGGTAGGCGCGAGCTCCGGCACCGAGGCGCGCAGCTGCGCCAGCATCGGCTCCGGGACGAAGACCCGCCGTGCGAGCTCCAGGCGCTGCGCCACGAAGGCGGCCGCCTCATCGAGCCGGTCGCAGGCCACGAGCCCGCGGGCATGCGCCGTCCAGCCGACCCCGTTGATCGGCAGGTCGCGCAGAACGCGCTCGCTGTGGACGAGGGCGGTGGCCGGATCGACGGCCAGCAGGGCGATCGCGGCGCGCAGGCGCACCCTCGCGTCGCCGGCCGAGGCGGCCAGGGCGGCGGCGAGGTGGTTGGCCCGCTCCTCGCCGACCGAGCAGCTGTCGGCGGCCAGCTTCAGGGTCTCGATCAGGACGAGGCGCGTCAGCTCGGGCTCGGGGTCCTCCTCGACGAGCAGCGCCTCCTGGCGTGCGGCGCGCCAGGCGACCGAGTCGATCAGCGGCAGGCGATCGACGCGCGCGACCGATCGGCGGGCAAGGATGTCGACGATCAGCGCGCGGGCCATCGCGTGGGCGAGGGGGAGGTCGCCGAGCGCGTGCATGAGCTGCGCGCGGGCCAGCGCGACGACGGCGTCCTGGGGGTCGTGGCGGATCGCGCGCTCGAGGTGCTCGCCCGCCCAGATCATCGCCTCGGGACCCTGCGGATGACCCGCCCCGGCGAGGGTGGAGTACAGGACGGCGAAGGCGAGCTGGATGGAGGGCTCGTCGGGCTCGTTGAGCTCGGCGCGCGAGAGCGCGATCTCGTAGCCCGCGAGTGCCCCCAGGTCGGCGACGCTCAGCGCGAGCATGGCCGACTGGCCCAGCTGGCGTGACGTGTTGCGCGGGCCCGCCAGCGCGGCGACCCGGCGCCGGCCCTGGCCCGCGACGCGCTCGAGATGGGCGATCAGCGTGTCCAGCCGCTGGTGCGGGCCGTGCTCCTGCACGCGCTGCCAGCCGGCGCGGGCGATCGCGCGGCGCTCGTCGTCGTGGCGCAGGTAGTGCGCGATGACGTCCTCGAGGTTGTCCTCGTCGTAGATGACGATCTCGCGTCCGAGCTCGAACCAGCGCGAGGCCTGCTCGGCCGCGTGGGAGTTGAGGATCGTCATCGACCCGCAGGCGGGCGCCTCGAAGGCGCGCATGTTGACATCGCCGGTGAGGCTGAAGTTGAAGGTGATGCGCGACTGCTGCATGAAGCGCGCGTAGTCGTCGCCGAACACGCCGGTGGAGAGCTCCACGTCGATGTCGCCCGGGAGCTGCGTCAGGCGGCCCAGCCAGCGGTTGCGGCGCGCCTGCAGCGCCTCGTTGAGGTTGCCGAGGAAGCCGACGTCGCGCCGCGACTCGGCCTCCCAGTCCGGACGGTGCACGCGCGGGTCGAAGGTCCAGGGGCAGCACTCGGCGACGTCGGAGAAGCCGGCCAGGCGCAGCGCGGCGACGCCGGTCGCGTCGGCGAGCACGAGCTCGACCTGGTCGTCGATCCAGGAGACGCCCTGCCAATTGGCGTACCAGTCGCCGACCCACAGCACGACCGGACACGGCAGCGCGCTCAGCAGCGGCGGGAGCGGCACGTACTCCGGGGTGCAGAACAGCGCGACGTCGGGGACCCAGCCGTCGGGGACCACGCGGCGCCACCAGCCCTCGTCGGGCGTCGCCCACGTGTCGCGGATCGCCTCCTCGTCCAGGAGCACGACGTCGTGGCGGTCGCACAGGACGCCGGCGGCCGGGCCGAGCCAGTTCAGTTGGTTGCAGAGGATCCGCACTGCCCAGGAGATCGGGCACGGCGCCCGGACCTTGAGCGGCGGTCAGGCGGGGAAGACGACGAGGGCCCCGCCGCAGCGGGGCCCTCGGGTCCAGCGGACGAGCAGCGGGGTGAGCCGCTGCGCGTCGTCTACTTGATGAACAGCATCTCCCAGTACTTCGGCAGCGGCCAGAGGTCGTCGGCGACGATCTTCTCCAGCCGGTCGCCGACCTCGCGGACCGCGGCCATCGCCGGGACGACCACGTCGCGCATGTAGTCGGCCTCGCGGACGATCGTGTCGTCCTCGTGGATCTCGTTGGCCGACTCGAGCTTCTCGATGGCGAAGAACAGCTCCTGCAGGAGCTCGGTCGTCTCCGAGATGAGCGCCTCGTGGCCCGCCGCCTTCAGCTCCGCCAGATGGCGCACGGCCGCCGGCAGGATCTGGGTGCGCGCGATCTGCGCCGTCGTCTCGCCCTCGATGTTGAGCTTGATGACGTACTGCTCGAACAGGATCTCCTCGCGTGCCTCGAGCTCGCGCTCGCTGAGCACGTTGTAGGCCTCGAACAGCTCGACCGTCTGCGGGTTCGTCAGCCACGGCAGCGCTTCCGGCGTGGTGCGCAGGTTCAGCAGGCCGCGCTTCTCGGCCTCCGCGCTCCACTCGTCGGAGTAGCCGTCCCCGTCGAACACGATCCGCCTGTGCTCGACGTAGGCGTCCTTGACGACCGTCAGGACCGCCTCGTTGAGCGAGGTCCCCGCCTCGAGCATCGGCTCGAGCTTGGCGCTCATCTCGTCGATCGCCTGCGCGACGATCGTGTTGAGCACCGTGTTGGTCAGCGAGATCGACTGCGAGGAGCCCAGCGCGCGGAACTCGAACTTGTTGCCCGTGAAGGCGAACGGCGAGGTCCGGTTGCGGTCGCCGCCGTGCTTGGGCAGCACCGGCAGCAGGGCCGTGCCGAGGTCGAGCGTCTCCTTGGGCGTCTTGCCCTCGCCGATGCCGCTGGCGATGAACTCGAACGCCTTCGTCAGCTCGGAGCCCAGGAAGACCGAGATGATCGCCGGGGGCGCCTCGTTGGCGCCCAGGCGGTGATCCTGGCCGGCGTTGGCCACGGTCGCCCGCAGCAGCGCCGCGTGCCGGTCGACGGCCTTGAGCGTCGCTGCGCAGAAGAACAGGAACGTCAGGTTCTCGTGCGGGGTCTCGCCCGGGTCCAGCAGGTTCGCCTTCGAGGTGCTGATCGACCAGTTGTTGTGCTTGCCCGAGCCGTTGACGCCGGCGAACGGCTTCTCGTGCAGCAGGCAGACGAGGCCGTAGTCACGGGCCGTGTTCTGCAGGATCTGCATCGTCAGCTGCTGGTGGTCGGCGCCGACGTTGGAGCCCTCGTAGATCGGCGCCAGCTCGAACTGGTTCGGCGCGACCTCGTTGTGGCGGGTCTTGATCGGGATGCCCAGGCGCTGGAGCTCGCGCTCGGAATGCATCATGAACGCCAGGATCCGCTCCGGGATCGACCCGAAGTAGTGGTCGTCCAGCTGCTGGCCCTTCGGCGGCTTGGCGCCGAAGAGGGTGCGCCCGGTGTTCACCAGGTCCGCGCGCTCGTAGAAGTACTGCTCGTCGATCAGGAAGTACTCCTGCTCGGGGCCGACGCTCGCGTAGACGTGCTCGGCCTCGATGCCGAGCAGCCCGACCGCCTTGACGGCAGCCTTGGAGAGGGCATCCATCGAGCGCAGCAGCGGGATCTTCTGGTCCAGCGCCTCGCCCGTCCAGGAGACGAACGCGGTCGGGATGCAGAGCAGCGCGCCGTTGGGGTTCTCGAGGATGAAGGCCGGCGAGGTCGGGTCCCAGGCGGTGTAGCCGCGGGCCTCGAACGTCGCGCGCAGGCCGCCCGACGGGAACGAGGAGGCATCGGGCTCGGCCTGGATCAGGTCCTTGCCCTTGAACTCGGTGATCGCGGTGCCGTCGGGCTGGGGGTCGAAGAAGGCGTCGTGCTTCTCCGCCGTGGCGCCGGTCAGCGGCTGGAACCAGTGCGTGTAGTGCGTGGCGCCCTTCTCCAGCGCCCACTCGAGCATCGCGTTGGCGACCTCGTTGGCGAGGTCGACGTCGAGCCCCTCGCCGTTGGCGACCGCCTGCGTGAGGCGCTTGAACGTGTCCTTGGACAGGCGTTCCTTCTGGACGGCGGGGGAGAAGACGTTCTCGCCGTAGTAGTCGATCGACTCGGTCAGATCGGTGGCGCCGAGGCCGCCGTTCGCGGCCCACTGGGCTGCGGTGACGTTCTGCTGACGGGTCCTGGGGGCGGGCATCGGTGAGGTGGTCCTCCTCGGACGGAAAAGCGGGGTTCTGCCGTGAGCAGTCGAGGCTACGGGGCCGAGGCCAATCCGACCTTATCCCTGTGTCTAAACATGCTCCAGCCGGTTTCGCACGCCGGGCCAAGTGCCCCCGACAATGTGGACAAGGGCGGTCCAACGATCTTTCGACACAGGTCCATATGAGCCGGGGCGCCGGCTGGAGAGAGTTCTTCTCGCACTCTCACCCCCGAGGAGGACAAGCAGGCAATGAGTCGTTCACGCCTTGCGCCAGCGTTGCTGTTAGGAGCACTGCTCGCGCTCGTGCTTCCCGCGTCGGCCTTCGCCGACACCTTCACGAACGCCGATGTGGCGAAGCCGTCCCTGACGCAGATCTCGTCCGGCATCAACTCGACATGGGTCATCGTGGCCGGTTGTCTGGTGATGTTCATGCAGGCGGGCTTCGCGTTCCTGGAGATCGGGTTCTCGCGCGGCAAGAACGCCGGCACCGTGGTCGCGAAGGTCCTGACCAACTTCTCGATCGCCGCGCTCCTGTACTGGGCCGTCGGCTTCGCCTTCGCGTTCGGTGGCGGTGCTGGGCATCTCATCGGGACGCACGGGTTCTTCCTCCAGGACTTCGGCGACCCCGCATCGGCGTTCCCGGTCATGGGCTTCTCCAACGCCACCGTCGAGTCGAAGTGGTTCTTCCAGTTCGTCTTCTGCGCCGTGTCGCTGGCGATCGTGTGGGGCACGACGCTCGAGCGCATCAAGTTCGGCGTGTACGTCATCTACGCCGTCGTCTTCTCGGCGGTCATCTACCCGATCTTCTCCGGGTGGGTCTTCGGCGGCGGCTGGCTGCAGAACAACGTCCACATGCAGGACTTCGCCGGCTCGACGGCCGTCCACCTCATCGGCGCCACCGGCGGTCTCGCGGTGCTGCTGCAGCTCGGGCCGCGGAAGGGCAAGTACGACGCGGAGGGCAACCCGCGGGCGATCCCCGGGCACAACATGCCGCTGTTCGGCCTGTCGGTGTTCATCCTGTGGCTCGGCTGGTTCGGGTTCAACCCGGGGTCGACGCTGAACGCGCTCGACGGGCGCTTCACCGAGGTCGTCCTGACCACGCAGCTCGCGGCCGCCGCCGGCGTGCTGTTCGCGCTGATGACGGCGAAGCTGAAGACGGGCACCATCGACATCGGCATGGCGGGCAACGGCGCGATCGGCGCGCTCGTCGCGATCACGGCGCCCTCGGGGTACGTGGCGCCGTGGGCCGCCGTGGTCATCGGCGCGATCGCGGGCATCATCGTCCCGCTCGGCGTCTACGCCATCGACAAGAAGCTGGACGATCCGGTGGGCGCCCTCACCGCGCACGGCCTGTGCGGCATCTGGGGCACCATCTCGTGCGGCATCTTCACGCTTCCCTCGCTGGCGACCTACAACGCGGTCGGCAGCGCGGGCATCATCTACAACGGCTCGTTCTCGCAGCTGGGCCGCCAGGCACTCGGCGTGGTCGTCGTCTTCTCCGGCGTCCTGATCGTCAGCTCGGTCGTCTTCTACCTCATCAAGGTCACGTACGGCCTGCGCGTCAGCGAGGAAGAGGAAGATGCCGGACTGGACATCTCCGAGCACGGCATGTACGGGTATCCCGAGCAGTTCATCCCGTCCGCCGAGCTGATCGGCTACGGCGGAGGTCCCACTGCGACGGTCGCCCCGGCCCCCGTCGCCTCTTCCAAGGAGGTCACCGCATGAAGCTGGTCGTCGCCTACGTCCGACACGAGGCGTTCGAGCCCATCCGCACGGAGCTGCTGAACCTGGGGTTCCCCTCGATCACCATCACGGAGGTCAAGGGCTCGGGTCGGCAGAAGGGCATCACCGAGCGCTACCGCGGCGCGGAGCTGACGAACTATCTGCGGCCGAAGATCAAGATCGAGTGCGTCGTCTCTGACACCGACGTGCAGACGATCGTGGACACGATCCTCAAGCACGGGCGCACCGGTGCCGTCGGTGACGGCAAGGTGTTCGTCCAGCCGGTGGACCAGGCGTTCCGGGTCCGCACCGGCGAGTCCGGCGAGGAGATCCTCCAGACGCATCCCGACGCGGCGGCCGCCGCGTCGTAGACCACGCATCCGGTGCGGGGTGGCGAGCCGGCAATGGCTCGTCGCCCCTGCCGGGCTGCGGCACCCCAACTCCCTGTGATGTCCCAACTGATGCCTCAGCCCAGACTTCAGCCTGACAGCGGTTCCACCGGTCTCGTGGCCAGGCTGCGCGAACTGCACCTCCAGATGGTCGACGCCGTGCTCGGCGGAGAGGGACTGGGGCGGGTCGCCCAGCTCGTCTCGGGCGTCGTCGGTGGCCCGGTCGCCATCCTGGTGCCCCGCCTCGCCGTCGCCGCCGTCTACCCGCAGGACGCCGAGATCGGCGCCGTGCGCCGGTACGCCTCCGACCGGATCAAGGACCGGCCCTCGTCGATCCCCGACAGCCTGGTGGCCGAGGCGCCGATCCAGTCCGGCGACGAGATGCTCGGCCTCGTCGCGCTGCTGCGCGGACCGGGGGAGGTGTCGCCCGACGCGACGGAGTTCCTGCACCTCGCGGCGGTCGCCTCGCTGACCGAGGTCGCCGTCGAGGAGGCCAAGGAGGAGGTCGAGCAGAACCTGCGCGGCTCGCTCCTGGAGGAGCTGCGCTCGCGCCCCGACCTGGACTCGCGCGAGGTGGTCCGGCGCGCCGGGCGCCTCGGCTGCGACCTGTCGCGCGGTGCGGTGATCCTCTGCGCCGAGCTCACCACCGACCGTCCCCGCCACGTGGTGGCGACGATCTCCGGCGAGCACCCGGGCGCGCTCGCCCAGCACATGGACGACTCGCGCGTGTACGCGCTGCTGCCCGCGGTCGGTGCCGACGACGCCCCCGAGCGCACGCTCGAGGCCGCCCGCCGGCTCGCCACCCGCCTGCAGCGCCACGGCACGGTCGGGGTGTCGTCGTTCTACGCCGACCCCGCGGACCTGTCGCGAGCGATCCAGGAGGCCGAGCTCGTGCTCGACGTCCTGCGCCAGTCCGACGCACCGATCGCCGAGGACATCGGCACGGGGACCTACCGGCTGCTGTTCCGCGTGCTGGCGTCGCACCCGGAGGAGGTGCGCTCGTTCTACGAGGACACGGTGGCGCCGATCGTCCGCTACGACGACCAGTACCGCACCGACCTCGTGGGGACGCTCGAGGCGTACCTGGAGCAGAACTGCAACATGAACGCGACGGCGGCGACCATCTACGCCCACCGCCACACCGTCGCCTACCGCCTGGACCGCGTGAAGGAGCTCACGGGCCTGGACCCGATGCAGTCCGAGGACCGCGAGCGCCTCGGCCTGGGCCTCAAGGCCTACCGCATCATCGCGCCCCGGCTGCCGCGCTAGGCATCGCGTCCCCCCGGGGGCGGCCGGGCCGCATCGGCGGTTGGCTGCGGTCCGGTCGAGGCTGCCTGGAGCGCCGCGGCGAGCGTGGTGGTGACCCATCGCGGCTCGCTCGTCACCTGGCGGTGGGTGAACCGGATGACCCGATAGCCGCGAGCGGTGAGGTCTGCGTCGCGCCGGCGATCCTGCTCGAAGGCCCGCGTCGTGTGATGGTGGGTGCGGCTGTCGAGCTCGACCACCAGCCGCTGCTCGGGCCACGCCAGGTCGACCTCGTATCCGTGGACCAGCGAGTTGACATGCGGCCGTGCAAGCCCGGCGTCGGCGATGAGCGGGAGGGTGTGATCCTCCAGCCAGGAGCGCGTGAACGCGGGCTCGGGCCGGTACTGCTCAACCGCCCGTTGCAGCCGCCTGGCGCCCAGCCGCCCCGGCGACCGGGCGATCGTCGCGTCGATCGCCCGCAGGTCGAAGAGCCGCAGCTTCTCCGCGCGATCGATCGCGGCGACGCGCTGCTCGAGCGGCAGCACCTCGGCGAGATCGAGCAGCGTCCGGGCGAGGGTGGTGATCGGAATCCCGTCGAGCGTGGTGACATCGACGGGATCGAGGCGAGATCGGTGGACGTGCAGGCCCGGCAGCTTGCGTCCGAAGGCGCGGACGACCGTGATCTCACACTGGGCGCGATGGTCGGTCCGCACGTTCCAGGCCGAGCCGGCCGCCCGGTGCGACAGCGACGCTCCAGCTCCCCCCGCCAGCACGGCGGCCATCCAATGTCCTTCTGGACGCAGCCGGCGGTGGCCGACGGCGTAGACGCCGCGGTGCAGGATCACGAGCCGTTCGGCCGCCAGCCACCGATCGATCGTCGACGTTGAGTGCCCGAGCTCGACGAGCTGCCAGCGCCCGACGACGCCGTGCTGGGCGTCGGCGAGCTCCGCGACTGAGTGCTTGGCGCTTTGACCCCGCATAGCGGGGCTAAAGCGCCAAGCCCCTCTCGGCGCGGGTGTGCTCGGAGCGGTTGCGGCGATCGGGCGGCGAGACATGGTCGCGATGCTGCGGCCGACGGTGTGCCAGCGCTACACCAGTCTGTGGCGACTCTGCGTCAGATGTGGATCAGATCGGGCCGACCCGCAGGACGAC
Organism: Solirubrobacterales bacterium; assembly: GCA_025964175.1. GTDB lineage: Bacteria > Actinomycetota > Thermoleophilia > Solirubrobacterales > Solirubrobacteraceae > Capillimicrobium. The sequence continues at coordinate 422 of JAOPZL010000039.1, read as the reverse complement.
CACCAGCAGGAACGCGACGATCGCGACGGCCAACGCGACGAGAGCGACCGTGCGCTGCGGTCCGCGGTGGCGCGTTCTGCTCGCGGCGGGGCTGATCGAGCGTGCGCCGACGCGGGTCGCGGTGGGGGAGATGCGCGTCGGCTCCTCCTCGTCCTCGGCGCGGTGCCGGGGGCGGCGGTGTCCGGACAGGACCCGGACCGTTCTGTCGGCGCCGGCGTCGACGATCTCCGTCTCCGCCGTCGGCGGGATCTCCGGCAACCGCGGCAGCGCCTCGGCGGCGAGCGGACGGGGACCGGTCTCGTCATCGTCGAAGCGATCGCCCGCGCGCGCGGCGGCCGCCCGCCGCTCGAACGCGGCCTGCCCGCCGGCGGGCCCCGGCCGGTCGGACGGAGTGACTGCGTCGGCGGGTCCCGGCCGGTCGG
>JAOPZL010000177.1 GCA_025964175.1 Solirubrobacterales bacterium | reverse complement strand
GATGCGCGGCGACCGCCGCTCGGCGCTGGACTCCGGCGGCGTGGAGCTCGAGCACGCGATGCGCCACGAGCTGCTGATCGGCCGTCACGCGCTGGCCGAGGGCGCCGACGGGGCCGCGCGCTTCGCGGCGGGCGCGGGGCGCGGCGGAGCGCTGGAGGGCTGATCGCGCGCCCGGACGGGCGCTCCTACTCCGCCGCGGCTCCCAGCGACAGCTCCACCAGCACCGCGTCGCGCCACTCCCCGTCCAGCTTCCCGTGCCGACGGTGCCGGCCGACCTCGCGGAAGCCGTGGCGGCGGGCCAGGGCGATCGAGGCCTCGTTCGTGGCGAGGATGATCGACAGGAGCTTCCACAGCCCCGCCGTCTCGGCCTCGGCCACCACCTCGCGCATGAGCGCGGAGCCGACGCGGGCGCCGCGCGCGCCGCGGGCCACGTAGACCGTGTAGTTGCCGACCCCCGCGTAGGCCTCGCGGTCGCTGTAGGGCGCCCAGCCGGCGAAGCCGACGACCGCTCCGGAGCGCTCGGCCACGAGCAGCCTCTCCCCGCCGGCGATCCGGGCCTCGATGTCACCGGGCGTGCGCAGGCGGGTCTCGAAGGTCGCGATGCGGTCCTCGATGCCCTCGTTGTAGATCCGCGCGATCGCCACCGCGTCGCCCGGGAGGGCCGCGCGGATCGTCACCGTGGCCGTCGTCATGCGATCAGGGCGAGCAGCCGCTCGAGGTCGGATTCGTCGTTCCAGGCGCCGACCGAGGCCCGCACGTACGGCCAGCCGGGCAGGTCGCGGACGACGACGCGGTGCGCCAGCGCGCGCTGGGTGAAGGCCGCCGGATCCTCCTCGACCCAGGAGACGAGCGTCGTGCGCCCACGCGGGGCGACCTTGCGCCCGCGGGTGGCGAGCTCGTCGGCGAGCCGCTGGGCGAGCGTCGCCGAGCGCTCGTAGGCGGCGGGCCAGCCGATCGTCGCGTCGATGGCTTCGTGCGCGGCGACCGCGAACGCGCTGGCCTCCGCGCTGAGCGCGGAGGCGTCGTGGCGGCGGGCGTCGACGTGCTGCTCGGCGTCCAGCCCGGCGCCCGGGTCCTTCAGGTTCAGGTAGGTCGGCCCGATCGACGGCAGCCGCTCGTGCCACTGGGGATCGACGTAGAGCAGCCCGGTGCCGACCGGGCCGCCCAGCCACTTCTGGCCGGCGGCGGCGTAGAACGTGCACCCGAGCTCGTTCACGTCGACCGGGATCGCCCCGGCGCCCTGGGCGCCGTCGAGCAGGACGGGGATGCCGCTGTCGGCGACCTCGCGCAGGGCGGCCGGCGCGACCTGCCCGTTCACCCAGCTGACGTGGGAGCAGGCCACGAGCTTCGTGGCGGGCCCGACCGCCTCGGCCAGCTGATCGAACGGGACGATGCGCACGTGCGTGAGCAGGCGCCGGGCGAGGTGCCCGAGCGGGCCCATGAGCCCGGGGTGCTCCTCGTCGCTCGTGATGATCTCGTCCTCGGGACCGAGGTCCAGGCCGGCGAGCACGCGCACGATCCCCTCGCTCGTCGAGGTCGTCAGCGCGACGTCGTCCGGCGACGCGCCGACGCGGGCGGCGTAGGCCGCGCGCTGGCGCGCCTGCAGGTCGATCATCCGCTCGAAGTACGGCATCCAGCGGCCGTCGTCGGTGGCGACGTGCAGCTCGGCGCGGGCGGCGTCGGCCGCCGCCTCGGCGACCGGGCCGCACGTGCCCGCGTTCAGGTAGGCGATCTCACGCAGGACGGGGTAGGCGGCGCGCAGGCTGCTCGGCTCCATGGCGCCAAGACGTTAGCCGTCAAACGGACGAACCGCGCGGGGCCGATGCCGCGAACGTGCGTTCGGTCGATACGATCACGCGCAGATGCACGTCTCCCTTCCCGACGGGACCCAGCTCACCCTCGACGAGGGCGCCACCGGCGCCGACGCCGCCGCCGCCATCGGCGCGGGGCTCGCCCGTGCCGCCCTGGCCGTCAAGGTCGACGGCGAGCTGCGCGACCTCACGAGCCCACTCCCCGACGACGCCCAGCTGGAGATCGTCACGGGCCGCTCGCCCGAGGCGCTGGACCTGGTCCGCCACGATGCCGCGCACGTGCTCGCCTCGGCGATGCTCGAGCTCTACCCGGGCGTGAAGATCTCGATCGGCCCCGCGATCGAGGATGGCTTCTACTACGACTTCGACTTCCCCGACGGCGTCTCGATCTCCGACGCGGACTTCCCCGCGATCGAGAGGAAGATGGCCGAGCACATCAAGGCCGCCGAGCCGTTCGTCCGCGAGGACGTCCCGGTCGGCGTCGCGCTGGAGCGCTTCGGCCGCGAGGACCAGCCGTACAAGGTCGAGCTGATCGAGGACCTGATCACCAAGGAGGGCGTGGAGACCGTCGGCCTCTACACCAACGGCCCGTTCACCGACCTCTGCCGCGGCCCGCACGCGCCGACCACGAAGACGGTCAAGGCGTACAAGCTGCAGTCGGTCGCCGGCGCGTACTGGCGCGGTGACGCCAAGCGCCAGATGCTGACCCGCGTCTACGGCACCGCGTTCCTCAACAAGGACGACCTCGAGGCCCACCTGGAGCGGCTGGAGGAGGCCAAGGCGCGCGACCACCGCAAGCTGGGTCGCGAGCTGAAGCTGTTCCAGTTCTCCGACGTCGCGCCCGGCTCGGCCTTCTGGCTGCCCAACGGCACCCGCCTGTTCAACTCGCTGGTCGAGATGTCGCGCGAGATGGGCGACCAGCGCGGCTACACCGAGGTCAAGACGCCGCAGCTGTACGACTCGTCGCTGTGGAAGACCTCGGGCCACTGGGACAAGTACCGCGAGAACATGTTCGTGACCGAGTCGGAGGGGCGCCAGCTGGCGCTCAAGCCGATGAACTGCCCCGGTCACTGCCAGCTCTTCAAGCTGCAGCGGTTCTCCTACCGCGACCTGCCCGTGCGCTACAGCGAGCCCGGCCTGCTGCATCGCAACGAGCTCTCGGGGACGCTGCACGGGCTGCTGCGCGTGCGCCACTTCGTGCAGGACGACGCGCACATCTTCTGCACCGAGGACCAGGTGCAGGACGAGGTCGCCGCCGCGCTGAAGTTCGCGTTCGACACCTACGCGCTGTTCGGCCTCTCCGTCGACCTGGAGCTGTCGACGCGGCCCGAGGTGCGCATCGGGACCGACGAGATGTGGGACCACTCCGAGGCCGCGCTGCGCGGCGCGCTGGACTCCCACGGGCTGCCGTACACGATCAACGAGGGCGACGGCGCCTTCTACGGGCCGAAGATCGACCTGCACATGACCGACTCGCTCCACCGCTCCTGGCAGCTGGGCACGGTGCAGCTGGACTACAACTTCCCGGAGCGCTTCGACCTCGTCTACACCGGCGCCGACAACGCCGAGCACCGGCCGGTGATGCTGCACCGCGCGCTCATGGGCTCCCTGGAGCGCTTCATCGGCATCCTCATCGAGCACTACGCGGGCGAGTTCCCGGTCTGGCTCGCGCCGGCCCAGGCGATCGTGCTGCCGATCTCCGATCGCCACGCCGACGCCGCCCGCGAGATGTGCCGCCAGCTGCGTGCGGCCGGCGTGCGGGTGGAGATCGACGATCGCTCGGAGTCGATCGGCAAGCGCATCCGCGAGGCCGAGCTGCAGAAGATCCCGTACATGCTCGTGGTCGGCGACCGCGAGGTCGAGGAGGGGGCCGTCGCCGTCCGGCGCCACAAGGAGGGCGACCTCGGCAGCGAGTCGATCGCCGCCTTCGCGCAGCGGGTGGCCGACGATCGCCCCGCTCGCTAGACTCAAGTGCCTTGGTGAATTTCACGCATAACGGCAACTCCTAGAAATTGCCGATTCCACGCAGGTTTGACCGGCGCCCGCCGGAGCGCGACACCACTCGGATCAACGAACGGATCCGAGTCCCAGAGGTGCGCCTGATCGACGAGCAGGGCCAGCAGGTCGGTGTCATGCGCACCGACGAGGCCCTTCGCTACGCACAGGAGCGTGATCTCGACCTCGTCGAGGTCGCCGCTGAGGCCCGCCCCCCGGTCTGCCGGGTGCTCGACTACTCGAAGTACAAGTACGAGCAGGCCCAGAAGACGAAGGCCGCGCGCAAGCATCAGCAGCAGATCACGATCCGCGAGATCAAGTTCCGGCCGAAGATCGCCCAGAACGACTACGACACGAAGAAGGGGCACGTCACCCGCTTCCTCAAGCACAAGGACAAGGTCAAGATCACGATCATGTTCCGTGGGCGAGAGGTGGCGCACCCCGAGCGCGGCGTCATGCTGCTGGACCGCCTGGCCGAGGAGCTCTCCGAGCTCGCCGTCATCGAGCAGCGTCCGATCCAGGACGGCCGCAACATGACGATGATGCTCGGACCCTCCAAGGCCGTCCTCGCGGGCGAGCTGGACGAGGACGGCGACGCCGTCGCGGAGGGCGAGCAGGCACCGAGCCCCGAGGCCGAGCTGACGACGTCCGCCGCTCCGGTCGCCGAGGCCAAGGCCGCGGCTCCGGACGCTCCGACGGCCGAGGCCGTCGCGACGCCCGAGGCGCCCGCCGAGACCGAGGCTGCCGCCGACGTGGCGGAGGCTCCCGCTGACGCCGAGGCTCCCGCTGCCGCGGAGGCTCCCGCTGCCGCGGAGGCTCCCGCTGCCGCCGAGCCCGAGGCCGAGGCGGCCCCGGTGCAGACCGAGGCTCCGGCCGCGGCCGAGGAGGCGCCCGCCAAGGCCGCCCCGAAGGC
>JAOPZL010000421.1 GCA_025964175.1 Solirubrobacterales bacterium | reverse complement strand
GCGATGCGGGCCTCGCCGGCGAAGAGCGCCCGACCGGCCTGCAGCACCGGCAGCTCCGTGGCCCCCTGGGCGGCGAGGAAGCGCCCCGCCGTGTGCATCGCGACGTCGCGCTCGGGGTCGGCGGCCGCGGCCCAGGCCGCTTCGAGCCCCAGCCCGGCGGCGGCGATCGCCTCGGCCAGGACCAGCGGGTCGTCGAGGTCGAAGCCCCCGCAGAAGGCCAGCCGCGACGCGGCCAGGACGAAGGGCTCGGCGCGTCCCTGTTCGCACGCGTACGCGGCCACGCGCATGGAGCGCGCGAACGCCCCCTCGCGATCGGGCCACATCAGCGGCAGCCGCAGCTCCCACGCCCGCGCCTCGACGTGGGCGGGCGTCCAGCGGCCGCCGCCCGGCAGCACGGCGGGCCGCCAGGCGATCGTCGCCGAAAGCCGCTCCACGCGCTCGAAGGCGAGGTAGCTGGCGGGGTCGGCGAGGTCGAAGAAGCAGTCGACACGCGGCGGGCGCGCGGCCACCTCGGCGCGCTGTGCTCGGTGTTGGTCCAGGGAGATGACGATGCCCACACCGGCTGTAACGGACGATCGGGCGAGAACTTGTGCGAATTCACCCACCAGACCCCAGCGGAGCAGGTACGCTTGCCCGGCGGTCCAGCTAGGCAGGCAGGAGGCCCGACATATCCGCCGTTCCCCCACCTAAACGGCACCCCTACGACCAGTGGTCACCCGACGCTCGCGCCCTCGATCTCGTGGGCGACAAGTGGACCCTGCTGATCGTCCGTGATCTCGCCGCCGGTCCTCGCCGGTTCGTGGAGCTGCAGCGCGTGCTTCCGGGCATCTCGACCGAGCAGCTGCGCTCCCGCCTGAACCGGATGGTGGCCGACGGCCTCCTCACGCGCCAGCGCTATCGCGAGGTGCCGCCGCGTGTCGACTACGAGCTGACCGAGCGCGCGCGAGAGCTCGCGCCGGTCATCGCCGAGCTGGCCCGCTGGGGCTACGCCTGGGCGTGGGGCAGCCCGCGCCCCGGCGAGGCCATCGACATCGGCGCGATCTTCCGCGCCATCCCCGACCTGTGCCGGGTCCCGTCCGGGGTCTCGGGCGTGGTCGAGCTCGTCGTCAACGAGCGCTCCTACGCGCTGACCCTCGGCGCCGGCGCCGCGGTGCTCAGCGAGCATCGGCCCGGGGTCGAGCCCGACGCGACGATCCGCGGCAGCCAGGAGGACTGGATCGCCGCGCTGAGCCCGGACCACGAGTCCCAGGCGCTGCGCGTCGACGGCGACCCGCAGCTCGTCGAGGCCGTGCTCGCCGCGCTGGCCCCGTCAGCGGACCGCGCGCGAGCTCAGGCCGCGTAGCTCCCAGGCGCCGGGGTCACTCGTCCTCGTCCTCGGTGATGCGCACGCCGAGGGCGGCGGCGAAGACGCCGGCGGCCTGGACGACGTCGGGCCACGACATGCTGACGCCGTTGAGCCGCTCGGCGACGCGCAGCCCCTCCAGGTCGCAGCCCTCCAAGACGCAGCGCTCGAAGCGCGCGCCGCGCAGCTCGGCACCGGCCAGCCGGCAGCGCTCCAGCCGCACGCCCCGCATGCGCGCCTCGGTGAAGTCGGCCTCGGTGAGCTCGCAGTCGCGGAACGTGACGTCGTCCAGGCGCGTGTAGCGCAGCGCGACGAGGTCGGCGCGGCAGTCGACGACGAGCACGTCCTTCCAGCGCCCCTCGGCCCATTGCATCCCGGTCATGCGACAGCCGCGCAGCTCGGTGAAGTGCATCGTGGCCGAGCGCGCCCGCAGGTTGGCCAGGTTGACGCGCTCGAGACGGGCGTCGGAGAACCCGCCGCCGTCGAGCTGGACGCCGGACAGGTCGCCGCCCTGCAGGTGGACCTCGTTGAGGTCGACGTGGCGCAACTCGCGGCCCGCGAGGTCCGGCGCGATCAGCCGGCGCCCCTCGACGCGCTCCCCCGACTCCAGCTCGTGATCCTCCAGCGGCCGCTCCTGCAGATCGGCGTCGGCGGACAGGCGGGGCGGTCGGGGCACGCCTCCGGAGACTAGGACCCGCTCCGCTGCTGTCGCGGTCAGGACAGCAGCGCCGCGATCGCGTCCGCAATGGGGTCGTCGCCGCTGATCTCCTCGAAGGCCAGCCCGGCCGTGGCGGGCGTGTCGAGCGCGACGACGAGTGTCGCGGCGACGTCGTCGCGGGGGATCTGGCCGGTGCGCCCCAGCGACTCGGCGGCGGCGATCCGGCCGGTCCCCGGATCGTTGGTCAGCCCTCCCGGGCGCACGATCGTGTAGGCCAGGCCGCTGGCCCGCAGGGCGGCGTCGGCATCGCGCTTGGCTTCGAGGTAGACGCGGAAGACCCCCTCGCTGCGCTCGGGATGGTCGACGCCCATCGCGCTGACCATCAGGTAGCGGTCGATGCCGTCGGCCTTCGCCGCGTCGATCAGCTTGACGGCCGCGCCGAGGTCGACGGTGCGCTTGCGCTGCGCCCCGCTGCCCGGGCCCGCACCGGCGGCGAACACGACGGCATCGGCGCCCGCGATGGCCTTCGCGACCGCGTCGGCAGCGGCGGCCTCCAGGTCGCAGAGGACCGGTTCGGCGCCCAGGGCGCGCAGGTCCTCCGCGTGGTCGGGGTTGCGGATCAGACCCCGGGCCCGATCCCCGCGTGCGGCGAGGAGGCGCAGCAGCCGCTGCCCGACCTGGCCGTGCCCACCGGCGACGACGACGTCCATCGGGTCACCGTACCGCGCTGGGTACCCCCCGGGAGTACCGCTAGAATCGAGGCATGGCCAGCGCCGAGACCCGCGGATACGCCGCCACCAAGGACGACCTCACCAAGCGCCTGCGGCGCGTCGAGGGACAGGTGCGCGGCGTCGAGAAGATGGTCGAGGAGGATCGGTACTGCATCGACATCCTGACCCAGATCTCGGCCATCCAGGCCGCGCTGGACAAGGTCGCGCTCGGCCTGCTCGACCAGCACGCCCACCACTGCGTGATGGGCGCGGAGGGCGAGACGCGCAACGAGCGCACGGCCGAGCTGATGGGCGCCGTCGGGCGCCTCATGCGCCGCGGCTGACGGTCAGCCCGCGCGCAGCGGACGCAGCGCGGACTCGGGTTCTTCATCGGCCAGTCGCGGCGGGCCGCTTCTCCGTCGGGGGCGCGCCGTACGGTGCCGGGCCCCGTGCGTGCCCGACTCACCGCCCTCCTGCTCGCCGTCCTGCTCGCCGCGGTCGGCGGCGCCTACGTGGTCGCCGACCCGTCGCCGACCCGCCCGGGCCATGACGCCGCGAAGACGCCCACCGTCGCCGCGCGCGCCTGCGTGCGCACCGACGCGGTCGTCGACATCGGCCTCTCCTCGACGCGATACCCCCGCGTCCTGGCCCACGCCCGAAGGGCCATCGCCGCGGGCTGGCCGGCGATCCTCGTGGTGCGCCGCGAGGACGCCGACCACCGCCGCGACCGCCTGCTGTCCGGGCGCCCGACGCGCCCCGGGATGGACCGCGACGAGTACCCGCCCGCGATGGCGCGCGCGGACTGGCGCGCGGACGTCGCCTACGTCCCGTCGGGCGAGAACCGCGGTGCCGGCTCCGTGATGGGCATCAAGCTGCGCCGCTACTGCGACGGGACGCGCTTCCGCTACGTCGGGTACTGAATGCCCGTCGTACCGACTGCGTCGGATACGAGATGCCCGGGGTGGGATTCGAACCCACACGCCCCGAAGGACCATGGCTTTTAAGGCCATTCTGTCTACCGTTCCATCACCCGGGCGGGGTTTTCGGATCGTATGCGACCGCAACCGCAACTCCGACCGCAACCTGGCCGTTCCAGCAGTGTTCCCGCTCCGGAACCCCTGCTGATGGAAGTCTCTGCCTTCAAACCCCACGGCCTGACCGGCCTGCGTGGACCGACGCCGCTCCTGCGGCTGCAGTCCGACGAGCGGCTGGTCGCGCTGACCCGCCGGGGGAACCAGTCGGCGTTCGAGACGCTCGTCTCGCGCTACCAGTCGCGGCTGCAGGCCTTCTGCCGGCACATGCTGAACTCGCGCGAGGACGCCGAGGACGTGCTGCAGGAGGTCTTCGCCGCCGCCTTCAACGCGATGGTGGCCGACGAGCGGCCGATCAACGTGCGCCCGTGGCTGTACCGGATCGCCCGCAACCGCTCGCTGAACCACCTGCGCCGACAGACCGCGATCGGCGTCGACTCGATGGACGTCCACCTGGCCGACCACGGGATGACCACCGCGGACAAGGTCCACCGGCGCGAGGAGTTCCGCCAGCTCGTCGGCGACGTCCAGGAGCTTCCCGAGACGCAGCGCACCGCCCTGCTGCTGCGCGAGATCGACGCCCTCTCCTACGAGCAGATCGCCGACGTGATGGAGACGACCATCCCGTCGGTCAAGTCGCTGCTCGTGCGCGCCCGCGTCTCCCTGGCCGAGATGTCGGAGGCGCGCAAGCTGACCTGCGAGGAGGTCCGCCTCGAGCTCGGTGAGGTCGCCGAGGGGCTGACCCGGATGACGCCGGCCGTCCGCCGCCACGTCAAGGGCTGTGACCGCTGCGCCGGCTTCCGCCAGCAGCTGAAGGAGACGAACAAGGCGCTCGCCGCGATCATGCCGGTCGCGCCGCTGCTCTTCTTCAAGAAGTTCATCCTCGCCCAGCTCGGCACCACCGCCTCGGCGGGCGGAGGCGCGGCGGCGGGTGCCGTGGTCGCGTCGACCGCCTCCTCCGGCGCGGCGTCCGCGCTGACCGCGGGCATCGGGACGATCGCCTCGAAGACGGCCGCGACGCTCGCCGCCGCCGCGATCGTGACCGCCGGCGCCGTCGAGGTCGACCACGCCGCCAACCACCGCGTCGTCCGTCCGGCGCACCCGGCGCAGCTGGCCTCGGCGACGCCGAAGGCGACCGTCGCCCCCCGGCCCGCCGTGGTCCCCGTCGCCGTCCCGCGGCCCGCCGCCGCCAAGCCGCAGGCGCAGCCGGTCACCGACGCCCCCGTGAAGGTCGACAAGCTCACCGCCGCCCAGGCTGCCGCCAAGGCCAAGGCCGCGGCGGACGCCAAGGCGGCGGCGAAGGCCACGGCCGGCGAGCAGGCTGCGCTGGACGCGGCCAAGACGACCACGATGCCGACCACGACCGTCCCGGCCGCGGCCACCGTGCCGCCGACCGCCAGCGTCCACGACGGCGGCGACGTTACCGTGCTGCCCGGCAGCGTCCAGCCCGGGAGCCCGACGCAGACCGTCCCGCCGCCCGCCGGCACGACGACGCCGCCCCCGTCCACGACGCCGGCCGCAACGACCCCGCCGCCCGCGCCCGCCCCCGCGGC
>JAOPZL010000392.1 GCA_025964175.1 Solirubrobacterales bacterium | reverse complement strand
CGCTACGACCTCGTCGACCAGACCGACCTGGCGGCGCTGGAGCGCGTCGTCGGGGACCACACGCGCCTGGTGTGGGTGGAGACGCCGACGAACCCGCTGCTCAACGTCGTCGACATCGCGGCGGTGGTGGCCGTCGCCCAGCGCCACGGCGCGCTCGTCGCCGTCGACAACACCTTCGCCACACCGTTCAACCAGCGCCCGCTGGAGCTCGGCGCCGACGTCGTCGTGCACTCCACGACGAAGTACCTCGGCGGGCACTCCGACGTCGTGGGGGGCGTCGCGATCAGCGCCGACGATGCGCTCGTGCAGGGGCTGCGCTTCGTCCAGAACGCGGTCGGCGCGGTGCCGGCGCCGCTGGACTGCTTCCTCGTCCACCGCGGGCTGCGGACCCTGCACCTGCGGATGGCCGCCCACGCCGCGAGCGCCCAGGCGATCGCCGCGGCGCTCTCCGACGCGCCCGGCGTGCAGGACGTCCGCTGGCCCGGCTTCTCGGGCATGGTCTCCTTCCGCCATCCCGACGCGATCGGGATCGCGCAGCGGACGAAGCTGTTCACGCTGGCCGAGTCGCTGGGCGGCGTCGAGTCGCTCATCGAGGTGCCCCAGGCGATGACGCACCAGTCGGTCGAGGACTCCGCCGCCGCGGTCCCCGCCGACCTCGTGCGGCTGTCATGCGGGATCGAGTCGCCCCGCGATCTGGTCGCCGATCTGCTGGCCGCGCTGGCGGGCTGAGTTCCCGCGTCAGCGCAGGCGCACGATCGGGCCCGGGGCGTCGCCGACGACGATCCGGTAGCGCCCGGGACCGGGGAGCGAGACCTTGTAGCGGTGCGTCGTCCCCAGGTGGGTGGCGCCCGCGCGGACCCAGCGTGAGCCGACGCGGCGCTGGAGCAGCACGCGGGTCCCGGACCGGGCCGGGAAGGCCGATCCGGTCACCCGCGGGCGGGTGAGGCGCACGCGGGTGGCGCTCGCGTCGCGCGGCGTCGCGCGGCTCGATCGGCCGGTGCGGCGCGCGGTCCGACCGGGCGATGCGCCGCCCGCGCTGGACCCGCCGCCGCTGGAGCCCTTCGGCGGCGTCGTGGTCGTCGTGGTCGTGGTGGGGGTGGTGGTCGTGGTCGTCGAGCCCCCGTTGGCGCCCCCGGCGCCGTCGTCGGGCGTCTCCACCACGGCGGTCGTCGCGTTGAAGCTCATCCACGTGTCGCGCAGCGCGAACGCCCGCTGCAGCTGCGCGCCGGTCACAGTCGTCGTGCCGTCCGTTCCGACGACGAGCGCCTCGACGATCCGCGGCGACCCGCCGCGCCGGGTGACCTTGATGCCCTTGAAGCGGCCCTTCACGAGCGAGCCGAGCTTCGCCGACGCGGTCTGAAGCGGGATGCGGATCGGCCCCCAGCGGTGGTAGGGCGAGATCGTGTCGTAGGGGTCGTCGACCGAGACGAGGTACGGCTGCGGGGTCGCGCCCGGCCAGACGTTCTCGATCGACTCGGTGCGCCCGCCCGAGGTCGAGAAGAAGTAGGTGGTGATCGGCTGCCCGTCGTAGGTGACGACCTGGCCGGCGGTCGCGTTGACCGCCTTGTTCGTGTTGGCGTTCTCGCCGACGACGCCGCGGTAGACCTGCGAGCGCGTGTCGGCATACTGGTCCCAGCCGTCCTTGGTCGCGCGGCTGGTCGTGATCGCGTAGGTGCGCGCGGCGACGGCCTGGGCGGCGAGCGCCTCGGCGGGCCACGACGGGATCGCCTCGTTGGCCACGACCCCGGCCACGTACTGCTCCAGCCCGACGGCGTTGATCGCCATCACGCGCGACCCCGCGGGGCGGAGCTCCAGCCAGCCGCGGTAGGTGCCGTCGGGGACGCCGTTGGCGGCCGTTCCCAGGAGCTTGACCGGCGCGTTCTCGCTGTTGGTGACGCGCAGCGGTGCGTCGAAGGTGGCGATCGTCCTGCCGCCGGCGTCGAGGAGGTTCACGCGGCCGCCGGCCGCGGACGACGCGCCGTACGTCTTGGCCGCGTCGAGCTTCCTCGTTCCCGCGTTCGTCACTGCGGTGAAGCGGGCGGTGGAGACGCTGGCCTGCAGCTGGACGCGCACGACGGCGTTCTCGTCGGTCTGGTCGAGCTGGGTGCCCGTGAAGTAGTGGGCCAGGATCTGCGCGTGGTCCCAGCCGTGCGCGGCGTATCCGGCGGCGCCGTACTGGCTCATGCCGATGCCGTGGCCGAACCCGGCGCCGTTGATGGTGAGCGTCGCCGCCGCGGAGGCCGAGGCGGGCGCCGCGATGGCCGGCGCGGCCACGGCGGCCGTCGCGACGAGCGAGGTCAGGAGGACGGTTGAACGCATGCGGCGGTTGGAACTCGAAGGGCGATTGGGAGTTTCGGTCTCGGGGGTAGGTTCGGCACGTGAGCAAGCGCCGCGCGTCGGACCTCTTCGTCGAGTGCCTCGAAGCCGAGGGCGTGCGTCATGTCTTCGGCATCCCCGGTGAGGAGACGCTCGATCTCAACGAGTCGCTGGCCGACTCGTCGGTCTCGTTCATCCCTGTTCGACACGAACAGGGCGGGGCCTACATGGCGGACATGGCAGGAAGGCTGACCGGGCGTGCCGGCGTCTGCCTGGGGACGCTCGGACCGGGGGCGACGAACCTCGTCACGGCCGTCGCCGACGCCTACCTGGACCGCGCGCCGCTCGTCGCCATCACCGGCCAGGGCGACATGGAGCGCATGCACAAGGAGTCCCACCAGTACATCGACGTCGTCGAGATCATGCGCCCGATCACGAAGTGGAACGCCCGCGTGACCTCGCCGGAGATCGTGCCCGAGGTGGTGCGCAAGGCGTTCAAGGTCGCCGAATCCGAGAAGCCGGGCGCGACGCACCTCGAGCTGCCCGAGGACGTCATGGCCCAGGAGGTCGACGCCCGGCCGCTCCCGCGCCGCCAGCCCGTGCAGCCCGAGCCGGGCGCGCGCGAGCTGCTCAAGGCCGCCGACGTCATCCGCTCCGCGCTGAACCCGGTCGTCCTGGCCGGCAACGGCGTCGTGCGCGCCCGCGGCGCCGGCGCGCTGCGCGAGTTCTGCCGCGCGACGGGCATCCCCGCCGCCGAGACGTTCATGGGCAAGGGCGTCCTGGACTACACCGACCCGCATGCGCTGGGGACGGTCGGGCTGCAGTCGCGCGACTACGCGATGGCCGGATTCGAGGACGCCGACGTCGTCATCACCGTCGGCTACGACCTCGTCGAGCACGCGCCCAAGCACTGGAACCCCAAGCGCGACAAGCGGATCATCGTCATCGACTCGGTGCAGGCCGAGATCGACGAGTTCTTCACGCCCGAGGTCGAGCTCGTCGGCGACATCTACCACGTGCTGTCGCGCCTGGCGGAGGAGTGCCGCTCGGTGCCGTTCGATCCCGCCCACACCGGCTCCACCCGCCTGCGGGAGATCATCCTCGGCCGCTTCGAGGCCGCCAAGGACGACGACGCGTTCCCGATGCAGCCTCCGCGCGTGCTGTGGGAGATCCGCCAGGCGCTGGGCCGCGACGACATCCTCATCTCCGACGTCGGGCTGCACAAGCTGTGGATCGGCCGCATGTTCCCCGCGCATGAGCCCAACACGGTGATGATCGCCAACGGCCTCGCCGGGATGGGCTTCGCCGTCCCGTGCGGGATCGCGGCCAAGCTCGTGCACCCCGAGCGCAAGGTCGTCACCGTCAACGGCGACGGCGGGATCCTCATGAACTTCCAGGAATTCGAGACCGCGACCCGGCTGCGTACGCCCACGGTCAACATCGTGTGGGAGAACCGGCAGTTCGGCTCGATCGTGTGGAAGCAGGACAAGAAGTTCGGCCGCCACTTCGGCGTCGACTTCACCAACCCCGACTTCGTCAAGCTGGCCGACGCGTTCGGTATGCCTGCATGGCGCTGCGAGTCGGTGGACGACTTCGGCCGGTATCTTCGGCGTGCCCTGACGCTTGACACGCCCTCGCTGATCGTCGTCCCGATCGACTACTCGATCGATGTCGCCATCTCCGAGGAGCTGGGAACGGAAACGGTGGTGACCTGAAATGGCCGCAACAGAGACGCAGGCAGAGCAGACCCTCCTCGATGCCGTGCCGAAGCAGCTGTTCATCGGCGGGGCGTGGCGCGATGCATCGGGGGGTGCAACGCTGCCGGTCGAGGACCCGGCGACGGGGCAGACGCTGGTCGAGATCGCCGATGCCACTGTGGATGACGCGAAGGCGGCGCTGGCCGCGGCCGACGAGGCGTTCAAGACCTTCCGCAACCATCCGCCGCGGGAGCGGGGCGACATCCTGCGCCGCGCGTACGACCTGATCATCCAGCGCGAGGACGACCTCGCGCTGCTGATGACGCTGGAGATGGGCAAGCCGATCTCGGAGTCCAAGGCCGAGATCACCTATGCCGCGAACTTCTTCCGCTGGTACGCCGAGGAGGCCGTGCGCATCAACGGGCGCTTCTCGGTCAACGAGTCGGGCGCCGGACGCGTGCTGACGATGAAGCAGCCGATCGGGCCGTGCCTGTTCATCACGCCGTGGAACTTCCCGCTGGCGATGGGGACCCGCAAGATCGGCCCGGCGATCGCGGCCGGGTGCACGATGGTCGTCAAGCCGGCCAAGCAGACGCCGCTGTCGATGCTCGCGCTGGCCGCCATCCTCGAGGAGGCCGGGCTGCCGAAGGGCGTCCTGAACGTCGTCACGTCGCACTCCTCGGGCGAGATCATGGAGCCGCTGATCCGCGATCCGCGGCTGCGCAAGATGTCGTTCACCGGCTCGACGCCGGTGGGGCGCAAGCTGATCGAGCAGTCCGCCGAGCAGGTCCTGAAGGTGTCGATGGAGCTGGGCGGCAACGCGCCGTTCCTCATCTTCCAGGACGCCGACCTGGACGCCGCCGTCGAGGGCGCGCTGATCGCCAAGATGCGCAACGGCGGTGAGGCATGCACGAGCGCCAACCGCTTCCACGTCCACGAGTCGGTCGCGGCGGAGTTCGCGCAGAAGCTCGCCGCGCGGATCGGGGCGTTCAAGGTCGGTCGCGGCACCGAGGACGACGTGAAGATGGGCCCGCTGATCGACGAGGCGCAGCGCTCCAAGGTCGCCGAGCTCGTCGAGGACGCGGTCGCCAAGGGCGCCAGCGTCCTGACCGGCGGCTCGCGGGTGGACGGCCCGGGCTACTTCTACGAGCCGACGGTGCTGACCGACATCAGCCCGGATGCCGATCTGCTGTCGGAGGAGATCTTCGGCCCGGTCGCGCCGATCATCGGCTTCTCGACGGAGGAGGAGGCGATCGCGGCGGCCAACGACACCGAGTACGGCCTCGTCGCCTACGTCTTCACCAACGACCTCACCCGCGCCTTCCGCGTCGTCGAGGCCCTGGAGACCGGCATGATCGGCCTCAACCAGGGCATGGTCTCCAACGCCGGTGCCCCGTTCGGCGGCGTCAAGCAGTCGGGCTTCGGCCGCGAGGGCGGTCCCGAGGGCATGGAGGAGTACCTGGAGACGAAGTACGTCGCGATGAACGTGTAGCGGCGGGCGCGCGGTCTTCAGGCGACCGCGCGCGCGGCGCTGTCGCTCAGCCGCGCGTCGAGGACGTCGGGCGAGAGGACGTGCTCGATCGCCATCACGGCAGCGCCGACGACGCCGGCGCGGTCGCCGAGCGCGCTGCGGGCGAAGTGGAGATCGCGGGTGGCGAGCGGCGTCGAGCGCTGGTAGACGATCTCGCGCACCCCCGCGAACAGCTGCTCGTGGGCCTCGGCGACGTCGCCGCCGATGACGATGACGGAGGGGTTGAGGGCGTTCACCAGCCCGGCGAGCACCTCGCCGAGGTTGCGCCCGGCATCGCGCACGAGGCGGACGGCGCGGGAGTCGTGCTGCTGCACGAGCGCGACGACGTCGCGGCTCGTCACCGCGTCCATCCCCACCTCCTGGGCCTGGCGAGCGAGCGCTCGTCCACCGGCGACCGCCTCCAGGCAGCCGACGTTGCCGCAGCGGCACACGACGTCCTCACGACCGCTGACGCGGATGTGGCCGATGTCCCCGGCCGCGCCCTGCGCCCCGCGGTAGATGTCTCCGCGGACCCCGATGCCGCAGCCGATGCCGGTGCCGACCTTGACGTAGAGCAGGTGGCGGCGCTCGCT